>CAXTXZ010000020.1:8731-16839 GCA_964248015.1 uncultured Rhodopila sp.
GCTCGTCAGGTCCCATTCCCGCCACGGCGCGATGATCGTGATGTCCGGCTTCAGCGCGTAATACGACAGCTCGAACCGAACCTGGTCGTTGCCCTTGCCGGTCGCCCCATGCGCCACCGCGTCCGCCCCCACCTGCTCTGCTATCTCGATCTGCCGCTGAGCGATCAACGGCCGAGCGATGGAGGTTCCCAGAAGGTACTGGCCTTCGTACAGCGTGTTGGCGCGGAACATCGGGAACACGAAGTCCTTCACGAATGTCTCGCGCAGGTCATCAACGAAGATTTCCTTCACCCCGAACATCTCGGCCTTAGCCCGCGCCGGCGCCAGTTCCTCGCCCTGGCCGAGGTCGGCGGTGAACGTCACCACTTCGCATCCATGCGTCGTCTGCAGCCAGCGCAGGATCACGCTGGTGTCCAGCCCGCCCGAATAAGCCAGAACAACCTTTTTCACATCCCTCACGGCCATGGCGCGCACACCTTCCTGCGTTCGAATGGCCGGAGTAGCGCCCGCCCAACCGCCGCGCAACCTCCCGCCATGCAACCTTGCGCAGCCCGAAACCTTCCCCTGGCACACCATGGGCAACGCCGAGCCGCTCATCGAAATCCCTGCCGTGCCTTGGCCGTTCCGGTTCGCGCCATGATGCGGCCACCGAACAAAACGCCATGCCGTCGAGCCGTTGTTAACGCTGCCCCGCAATTCTGCGCGGCATGCGATCGCAGGACGCCAAAACCTTGTCCAAGCGCTTTCACGCGCGCCCTGTCGCATCGGTTCTGGCGAGGCTTGCCTCCGGTGTTCCGCTGGACAGCGCTTGCCCGGACCACTCTCCGCCCGCGATGACTGCTTTATTCACCATGGCCTTTGGGCCGAACCGATGCCGCCGAAGCGGTGGCATGCCTGCGAGAACTGGCCGACAACCCTGCCCTCCGACGTGACCTGGACGAGCGGGCGAGGATCAGCACGCAGACGCGCCGGGATACCCAGTCACGGACCAGCGCCCTGAGGCGCCTGAGCGAACCATCGCACCCGCCATCACGGCCATTGCCATCATCGCCTGCCGGCAACATGATCGGCGCCGCGACCTCGGGACGACCCAACCTTCCATGCCTATTCGCGCTGTCTGCTTCGACGTTGGCGAAACCCTGATTGACGAAACTCGTCACTGGGTCGAATGGGCCGACTTCCTGGGCGTTCCCGCCATGACCCTGTTCACCGCCATCGGCGTCATCATGGAGCGCGGCCAGTCGCTGCGCCGGGTGTTCGAGATCTTCAAGCCAGGCATGGACCTTGGCCAGGCTCGCAAGCTGCGGGCGGCGCAGGGCTGGACCTATGACTTCACCGCCGCCGACCTCTACCCCGACGCCATCCCCTGCCTGGCCACCTTGCGCGCGCGCGGCTACAAGGTGCTGATCGCCGGCAACCAGCCGGTCGAATCTGAAGCCGCCCTGGCCCGCTTGAACGTCCCGGCCGATGTGATCGCCAGTTCCGCCGGCTGGGGCATCTCGAAACCCGACCCGCGCTTCTTCGCCAAGGTGGCGGAAGCCGCGAACGAACGCCCCGGAAATATCGCCTACGTCGGCGACCGCCTGGACAACGACGTGCTGCCAAGCCGCGAGGCGGGAATGATGGCGGTGTTCCTGAAACGCGGGCCGTGGGGCTGGATGCACGCCGAACTTCCGGGCATCGAGCAGGCGCACGTGCGGCTGGACAGTTTGCTCGATCTGCCGGACCGGCTGGCCGCCGCCCAATGAGCGACATCAACGGCTACGATCCGCCTGCCCACGGCTGGCGTGCCCTTCCCGGCGCCGCGCTGCCTGGCGGCCTCGGCGTGCCTTGGGCAAGGAAGGTGGGCAACGCTTGGCGCTATGGCCTGCTGACGACACAGGGCCATGCCAACCCGAACGGCGCCGTGCATGGCGGCGTGTTGATGGCCTTCGCCGATCACGGTCTCAGCTTCCTCGCCTGGGAAGCGGCGGAGCGGGCGCCCTGCACGACGATCCAGCTCAACACGCATTTCCTCGCCAGCGTGCGGCCCGGCGCCTTTCTGGAACTCCGAGGCGAGGTCACGCGCCGAACCCGCGGCCTGGTGTTCCTGCGTGGCCTCGCCGGCGCTCACGAACCAGGCAGTGCCGTACCCGACGGCGTCAACGAAGCTTTCGCCGTCGATGGGATATGGCGGGTGCTGCGCATGCGCTGATGCGCGGCGGGTTGCGGCGGCGAAAGGATTGGCCTGTGCAACCAGGAACCCAAAGCGCGATTGCCGTGGGGGGCAGGTGAAGGCAAGCGCGCCCTTATTGGACTCGGTGATGGTCAATCTGGACCGGATTGTCGCCACAGGCTCCGTGGCGCCTGGCAAGAAGCTAAAACGGCCTGTGGTTACGCTTGCTTGCGTGATCCAGGCATTTGCCTGCCATGCCCTGATGCCTTCGCCGCCGTGGCAGGCTTATCAATGTTTCAAGCGTATGTCAGAATTGCCGCGCCAGTGCGGGCCAGATCGGCTATGCCTGGGACCAATCGCCTTTGGACGCTTGTCTTGTCACGTCTCTTGTCACGCCCAGGCGCTCGTGCATCCGAAGGCCGTTTACGGGATATAAAACATGGACGTCAACGCCGAAGCGACCCAATCTGTCCGTCCCCTGACGCTGGCAATCGATATCGGCGGCACGCGGCTGAAGGCTGGCATACTCGACGCGACCGGCCAGATGGTCGCTGGTCCCAACCGTGTTGACACGCCCAGCCAACCTGTTCCGCAGGCTGTGGTCGAGGCGCTGGTCAACCTGGCAACGCCGCTAGGTGCGTTTGACCGCATTTCCATAGGGTTTCCCGGCGTCGTACGGGACGGCCAGGTGCTGACCGCACCCAACCTTGGCACGGAAAGCTGGCGAAATTTCCCGCTGGCGGCCTCGCTGACCGACAAGCTGAGCAAACCGGTGCGTATGCTGAATGACGCCGAGGTGCAGGGTCTGGGCGTGATTGCCGGCAAGGGGTTGGAGTGTGTCATCACCTTGGGCACCGGCATGGGCTTCTCGATCTTCCAGGACGGCCGTCCGGCCCCGCATCTGGAGCTTAGCCAGCACCCAATCCACAAGGGCAAGACCTACGACCAGTTCCTGGGCATTGTCGCCTACAGAAACGTTGGCCGGAAACGCTGGAACCGCCGGCTGCAAAGGGCATTGGCGTGCATCACCACCCTGGTCGGCTACGATATCTTGTACATCGGCGGAGGCAATGCCAAGAATATCGAATTTGATCTGGCGCCGAACGTCAAACCCATTTCAAACAGCGCTGGCATCACCGGCGGCGTTCGGCTGTGGGACAAGGCGCTCGACGCCGTTTTCCCGTCTGGGGGATAGCTTCGGGCTGTTCAACGCCGCCGCCTTGTGCGTTTCAACCTCTATCTTGCCTAAGCAGCATGTTAAACATCCACGTCCGCTTTTGTCGCATTCACGGCATAGGATAAGGATATCAAGCACAGGCTTGTCCTGGTCGACGACCCGGCAGAGCCAGCGCTTGACCCCGGCGATCTTAACCGCAACTTTGTCCAAATGACATTTGTCGCCGGCAGATGGCAGTCGCCGTCGGATCTGGTTGGCGAACGCCTGGCTGGACTTCAGGCCCCACGGCCGCCCATTGATCCGCTTTTCAACTCAGTCATGGCTGATAGACGATGCCGCGGGCAGCGAGGACCTCATCGACATGATGCAGGCTCAACGGAAGGCGAAAATAGAGCCATGCGGCGAAACTGATGATCTCAGCCGAGAAGCGAAAGCCGCCATGGCTGAGCAAGGCAAGCAGTGTCATCTGGTCCGGCCACACAGCCAGGCTGCCTTGGCAAGGGCATCTCATTGCGGTCACGGCCGCTCAAGTCGACGGTGCTCTCTATGCCGCCCGTCGGGCGCCCAGTGCGGTCGGCAACTGGGTGATGGCCTGATCGATCAGGCGTGCATCGGCCTCAGCCGACAAACCTTGCGATAGGACCTGTCGCGCGGCAACGGTCGCGATATCGACGGCTGCGAGACGAACATCGTCGACTGCCGCCTTTTCGGCCGCGGCAATCCGATCGACAGCCATTCTTTCCCGTCGCTTGGCTGCCCCTTCCGCTTCCGCCGTCGCGGCTGCGGCGACACGACTGGCCTCGGCGCGCGCGTTCTCAATCAGCGCCCTTGCCTCGGTCATGGCATCCGCATGCTGCTTTTCAGCGTTGCGCAGCATCGCCTCGGCTTCCTGCCGCAGGCGTGACGCCTCATCCAGTTCATGTTTCACGCGCGCCGCTCGGCTATCCAGCATGCCGGACATGGCGCCCCAGAGCCGCTTGCCAAACAGGATGAAGAACAGGATGAACGCCACCACCACCCAGTTCCGGGGTTCGGCGAAGAAGCTTTCGTCATGGTGCACCGGCTCCGCTCCCGTCTATTCAATGCCGCGCGCGGCCAAAGCCGAACCGACCGCGCTGTCCAGCATGCCTGTCTCCGGCGCCGCGCCGGTCAACCGGGTGATCACCGTGCTGGCGGTTTCCGTTGCCACCTGACGGATGGCGCCCATGGCTGACGCGCGCGCCTGGGCAATCTGCGCTTCCGACTCGTGCAACCGCTGCTCCAGCCGAGCGTTCAGCGTCTCCGACTGCGCGGCGGCGGCTTGCTTGGCCTCGTTCACCGCGGCGGTCACGGCGGCCTGAGCCTCGGCGCGGGCCCTCGCGGTGGCCTCCCGCGCCTCAGTCATGCCCGCATCCGCGCGCGCCTTGGCCGCGTGCGCGCCTTCCAGGTCGAGCGAGATTTTCCCGGCCCGCTCATGCAGCACCGACGCCACCCGCGGCAGCGCGGCGCGTGACAGCATGAGGTAGAGCACTCCGAAGATGATTGCGCCCCACACAACCTGGCTGACGGTCAGCGGGCTGTTGAAGTCGAGCTGCGGCATGCCCGCCGCCATCGCCGCGGCAGGCAGCGCCAGCAAGCCGGCCGCCAGGACCAGTATGAGCTTCACGCTGCTGGCGGAGCGAGGCCATGTCGGAAGCATGGGTTGCGTTTGCCTTTGTCAGACAAACAGGATGATGAAGGCGATGACCAGGGCATACAGCGCGACAGCTTCCGTCAGCGCGAAGCCAAGGATCGCCAGGCCGAACACGCGGTCGCGGGCGGCGGGGTTGCGCGCGACGCTGGTCACCAGCGAGCCGAAGATCGTGCCCATGCCGATGCCAACTCCGGCGAGAGCAATCATGGCAATGCCGGCACCCAGCATCTTGGCGGAAGCAACGTCCATAGTCCGGTTTCCTTTTCTTTATCCAGTCGCGCGGACGGAAAAGCCCGTCCGGTTGTTCATAGGTTGAGACAGGGATGTCAGTGCAGGTGAACTGCGTCGTGCAGGTAGATGCAGGTCAGGATGGCAAAGACGTAAGCCTGCAAGGTCGCCACCAGAAGCTCGAAGCCAATCAGGATGGTGTTGACCGCAAGCGAAAGGGCAGCCGGGAAATAACCCAGCAGGCCGATGCCACCCAGCATGACGATGAAGGAGCCAAACACTTCCAGCATCACGTGGCCGGCCATCATGTTGGCGAACAGGCGCACCGACAGGGAGATGATGCGCGACAGGTAGGAGATCACCTCGATCGCGACCATCAAGGGCGCCAGCGCCTTGGGGATGCCCTGCGGCACGAAATAGCTGAAGAAGCGCAGCCCGTGCTCCCGGATCGCCACAACCGTCACCAGGACAAAGACGAACAGCGACAGTGCCAGCGTCACCATGATGTGGCTGGTGAAGGTGAAGAAATAGGGAAAGACGCCCAGCAGGTTGCCGAACAGGATGAAGAAGAACAGGGTGAAGACCAGGGGGAAGAACTTGCGCCCTTCGGGGCCGATGTTGTCCGTGCACATCGACATGATGGTTTCGTAGCCCATCTCCGCCGCCGCCTGCAGCCGGCCCGGCACCATGGCGCGCGGCTTCATCCCCAGCCAGAGCAGCGCCAGTATGGCCAGCCCGGCGACGACCATCATCAGGTTCGCCTGGGTGAAATTGACCGACCTGCCGAGCAGGCCCAGCGCCGGATGAAGCTGGAACTGTCCCAGCGCGTCGATGCTATTCGAACCTTCGGCCGCCACGCTGCCTGCTCCTATCCACCCGATCCGGACTTTGGCGCGAACAGGCGCCAAAGGTTCACCACGCCCGCCGCGCCGCCCAGGGGCACGAACACGGCCGTCAGGATGGGTGTGGTGTGGAAAAGCCTGTCCAGCCCGTATCCGATGGCGACCGCCACCACAAGGGCTGAAACCAGCTCGATCCCCACCCGCAAACCGATGCCCCACGGCGACCCGCCAAGCCCGTCCTTGTCTGGCGACGGCTTCGGTTGGGCATCCAGTCCCTGTTTGCGTCGGGCGGCTTGCAGACGATCCTCAAACGAGGGGTCCGGGCCGCCCTGTTCCTGGCTCATGCTCGCTCCTGGCAACATAGTGTGCCGGAAAGCGGGGGCTTGCTACCGACGGGGGGAACGGGTGTCAAGGACGCCCAGCGGATTTGCGCGTTGGAATGAGGCACGCTGTGTCCTCGGCAACACCACGTCAATATGAAGTTCGGATGACAACGCGACGCCTCGAACAGTCTGCCGTTACGCTTGCATGTTTGCAGCCATTGATCCTCCCTCCTCAGTCGCTTTCACGGTTTTGATCTTCTGCTTCATCCTGGTGCTGGCGTTCGAATTCTCCAACGGCTTTCACGACACGGCCAACGCGGTGGCCACGGTGATCTACACTCACAGCCTCAAGCCGGTGCCGGCCGTGATCCTGTCCGGCACGATGAACTTCCTCGGCGTGGTCCTGGGAGGCGTGGCCGTCGCCTTCACCCTGGTGGAACTGCTGCCGCCGGACGTGCTGACCCCACCCAACGGCAATCCGGCCATCGCCATGCTGCTCGCGCTGTTCCTGGCGGCGCTGACCTGGAACGTCGCCACCTGGTTGCTGGGCATACCCTGCTCCAGCTCGCACGCCATTATCGGTTCACTGCTGGGCGTTGGCATCGTCAACTCGGTCACGGCAGCCCGAGGCCTGGGGCAGGGCGTTGACTGGTCCCAGGTATGGGGTGTGATGCGCGCGCTGTTCCTCTCGCCTCTCCTTGGCTTCTTCCTGGCCGGGTTGTTGTTCCGTGCCCTTAACTTGCTGCTGCGCGATCGTGCCCTGTTCGAACCCACCGCGGAGGACCGGCCGCCGCCGTTCTGGGTGCGCGGCCTGCTGATCCTGACCTGCTCGGGCGTCAGCTTCGCGCACGGCTCGAACGATGGGCAAAAAAGCATCGGCCTGATCATGCTGACGATCATCGGCATCATGCCGGCGGCGTTCTCCCTGAATATCGAGACCGGCGGGCTGCCCGCCTTCAGCCAGGCGGCGGAGCAGGCGATGCCCTTGATCCAGCAATACGGCGACGATGAAAAGGACGTGGCGGTGACCGATGCGCGCCGTGTCAGCCAGCGCCTGAACGGGCTGCGGGCAATGTCCGACGTGCCGGATGCCGATCGCCCCGGCCTGCGCGACGCGGTTTACCACGTCAATGCGGAACTGAAGGCCGTGTCTGAAAACAAGGTCGCGACCGCCGACCAAAAGGCCTCGGCAAGGAAGCTGCACGACACCTTGCGCGGCGCGGTTGAGTACGCGCCGATCTGGGTGCGGATGCTGAGCGCGATCTGCCTGGGCCTGGGCACGATGATCGGCTACAAACGCATCGTCACGACGGTCGGCGAACGGATCGGCAAACGCCACCTGACGCCGGCGCAGGGCGCCTCGGCGGAATTGGTGGGGGGCGCGTTGATCGGGACCGCGGGATTCTCCGGGCTGCCCGTGAGCACGACGCACATCATTTCCTCCGGGGTGGCGGGCACCATGGCCGGGTCCGGGGCAGGCGTGCAGAAGCGGATCGTCTGGCAGATCGTGATTGCCTGGGTGGCGACGCTGCCAGCGACGATCATTCTGTCAGGCGGCCTGTTCTGGCTGTTCACGCAGGCATGAAACCGGCCGGTCAGTTCCTGGCTGCCTGGTTGCGAGGCCTGCTTGGCGGCTTCGGCGATGCACGGCCCCCTGGCCCGCGTCGCCATCGCCCAGCCCACCCCCGGCCGGACCTTGCGCTTCGTGCCG
>CAXTXZ010000021.1:0-8851 GCA_964248015.1 uncultured Rhodopila sp.
GCTCGTGCGAACCAAACGCACAGCCTCCTCCTCCTCAAACTCCTTCGTGAACCGCTTCTGCTTTCGAGCCATGGATGTCCTCTTTCCTCACCAGGAACTCTCCACTTTTCCAAGGCAAGTCCAGTCAGGGGCTGCTTCGTTATAGGGCAGGCAGGCCCAGTCGTAGAAGCGCGGCCCCTTGGCGCCGTCCCCTGCGCTGAGCCGCTGCCAGGCACGCTTGGGCAGCCCCTTGATCCAGGTTGTGACCGGCCGCTGCCCGGAGGTGACGGCCAGCACGTAGCCGCGCCGGTGCCGCTCCGCCCAGCGCCGGATGGCGTGGTCCGTGCCATAAACGCCGTCGCCGGTGATCCAGAAGAAAGACACGTCCGCAACCCGCGCCCGCTCCAGCATGGCCAGGCCCAGCTTCGGCTTGGTGGTGAAGGCGACCGCTTCAGGCACGCGCGCCTCTTTGCGTCGAGCCGCGTCCTCAGCCCACTCCTTGGGCAGGTAAAGGGCACGGTCGATAAGGGCATGGCCGTGCTGGCTGGCATAGCCAAGGAAGACGCCAACCTGGCTGTTTTCGATCCGCTCAGCGGTGCCGCTATACTGCCGCTGCACGCCAGCACTTTTTATGCCCTTCTTGAGAAATCCGGTTTCATCCAGCACCAGCACGCCATCCGCGTCGCCCAGGTGCTCCACGACATAGGCTTGCAGACCGTCCCTAACCGCATCGGCGTCCCACTGCGCCCGGCTGAGAAAGTCCTACATGCCATCCGGCGTCGCATCACCCGCCACTTCGGCCAACTGCCAGCCGTTCTTGCGCTCCACCGGCACCAGCAAGCCGCGCAGGTAGGCCGCAGCCCGCCGACGCGGCTCAGCACGCGTGAACCGCGGGGCAAGCCGCTGCATTGTAAGTGGTGTTCCACGGCGCTTGGGGCACCGCGCTGTTTTTGGGTTGACCTTGTGTTGCCCAGTGCCATGGCATCAGTTCATCGATGCGGTTCTGAGGCCACCCGTTCACCAGGCGTGTTAGCAGGTCGGTGAAGCAGGCCTGCGGATTGACGCCGTTGAGTTTGCAGGTCTTGATCAACGACGCCAGGTTTGCCCGATTCGCCTCGCCTTCATCGCTGCCCGCAAACAAAGAATTCTTTCTTGACAGGCAAACCGGACGCATGGCGCGCTCGATACTGTTGCTGTCGAGTTCGATGCGGCCATCGTCGAGGAATCTTTGTAGCCCCTCCCAATGGTTCAGGGCATAACGGATCGCTTCCGCTGTCGGGCCGCGGGCCGGCCGTTTCGCAAGCTGCGCTTCGAACCAGATCCGCGTCGCGCCGAGCAGCGGCTGGCTCTCGGCGCGGAGGCGATGGCGCCACTGGTCGATTTTTCTGTCGGCATGAAGTTCGTCGATGTGAAAGGGCGCCTGCTGCTCGACTGGCCGCGCCCGCTGCAACTGGGGCCTCAGGGCTGGCATTCCAGCTACCGCTTCCACCAGCCGGAACTTGAGCAACTCCTGCGCGCTGGCCTCGGCCGGTTCGCCCAGGTGACGTTGCGGCCTGGCGCCGAGGTTTTCGCGCTGGAACCCGAACCGGAAGCGGTCACAGTGCTCTACGAGGACCTGGGCAGCGGCCGGCGGCATTGCCTGCGCGCGCGCTACGTCGTCGGGTGCGACGGCGCGCGGTCCCTGGCGCGCCGGATGATCGGCGCTCCGATGCAGGACCTGGGCTTCCATGAACGCTGGCTGGTGGTCGACGGGCTGTTGCGCCGCCCGCGCGCCGACCTGGGCGATCACAGCGTCCAGTATTGCGATCCCGCCCGTCGGCGACCCTATGTTCGGGGCACTGGCGACCGCCGCCGCTGGGAACTCTCCGTCCTGCCGCATGAGGACAGCGACGGTCACCGAGCCCGCCAACGTGTTGAAGCTGCTGCAACCCTGGGTCTCGCCCGGCGACATCGCCCTGGAGCGGGCCGTCGTCTACACTTTCTACGCGGCGATCGCGCAATGCTGGCGCAAGGGGCGTCTGCTGATCGCGGGGGATGCGGCGCACCTGACGCCGCCGTTCCTCGGGCAGGGACTGTGCGCGGGGATGCGCGACGTGGCGAACCTGGGCTGGAAACTGGGCCGTGTGCTGAACGGGTGGAATGCCGACGCGCTGCTGGACACCTACCAGACCGAGCGGGCGCCCCATGTGCGGGAATACATCGAACTTGCGGTGCGCCTTGGCGGGCTGATCAACACCAAGGCAATGGGGGCGGTGGTGGGCGAGGCGGTGCTGAACGGACAGGAGATAGCGAGCATGGCCTCCATCAAGCCGCGTCTCGGGCCGGGCCTGGGCGGCGAGGCGGAGCCGCGCGGACGGGTCGCGCCGCAACCCGTGCTGTCGAGCGGCGTCCGGCTCGATGACCATGTGGGTTACCGTTATGCTGTGATCGTGAGTGACGGCAGCATCGTGAACGACGCCGGGGGCGTGGCCACGGGCGACGCGGTGGTCGTGTGCGATCCCGCCTGCGACGCCTGGCTGAACGAACTCGGCGCGGCGGCCGTGCTGGTGCGGCCCGACCGCATCATCCTGGGCACCGCGCGCGACGCGCCCGGACTACGAGCCTTGCTTGAAACAATCCAACACGGAGGCCACCATGATTGAGGCACTTGGCTACATCGGCGTGCGTTCGGCGAAGATGGACGACTGGTTCGGCTTCGCCTCTGGCCTGCTGGGCATGCAGCGGATCGACGCGCCGGGCGCCGTCCCGCCCTGCCGAAGGGACGACCGCCAGCAGCGCCGGGGCGACACCCGTGATGAGGCCAACGGCCTGGGGTTCTTGGGCGGGCAGGTCGCCGACGCCGATGCCCTGGCGGCCCTTGGCGCGCGCCTGGAGGCCCACGGTGTCGCGGTGAGCCAAGGCAGCCGCCGCCTGGCCGAGGAACGCCACGTCGCCGACCTGATCGTCTTCCACGACCCCGCCGGCAACAGGCTGGAAGCGTTCCACGGCGCCGCCATCGCCGCCGACCCGTTCGTGCCGGGACGGCCGATCTCGGGGTTCCGCACCG
Organism: uncultured Rhodopila sp.; assembly: GCA_964248015.1. Lineage (GTDB taxonomy): Bacteria > Pseudomonadota > Alphaproteobacteria > Acetobacterales > Acetobacteraceae > Rhodopila. The sequence goes on from CAXTXZ010000021.1 coordinate 3,026, forward strand.
GGCCGCTGGGCATGGGACATGTGGTGCTGAACGTGGTGGATGCCGCGCCGTTGCTGGCGTTCTATCGCGACCTGCTGGGCTTCGGCGTCAGCGATTTCGGCTTGAAGCCGTACCCGCTGTATTTCTTCCACGTCAACGGCCGCCACCACAGCTTCGCGATGGTCGGCGGCGGCAAGCCCAGCTTCCACCATTTCATGGTGGAGATGGGCAGCCTGGATGACGTGGGCCAGGGCTACGACCTGGCGCAGCAACAGGAAAACCGTATCGCCTTTACCCTAGGCCGCCACACCAACGATTACGTCACGTCGTTCTACGCCCACTCGCCATCGGATTTTTTCGTCGAGTACGGCTGGGGCGGCCGCCTCGTCGATCCGGCGACCTGGCAGCCGTACGAGATGCAGGACGGTCCCAGCCTTTGGGGCCACGAGCGGCTGCACCTGGACCCGGCGCCGCGCAAGCGCATGCGCGACATGCGCCTGCAAGCGGCGGCCAACGGCGTCCGCGCGCGGATCGACTGTGTCTGGCTGGACCGTGTCACCGGCCGCCCGCAATGATCGCTGCCTACGAGGCCGATCTGTACTGTGACGAGGCGCTGGAAGATCCCTATCCGCATTATCAGGCCCTGCGGGATCTCGGACCCGTTGCCTGGCTGCCGGCGCATGGGTTGCACGCCATTTCCCGGTTCGCCGATGTGCGCCTGGCGCTGCGCAACCACCAGGTGTTTTCCTCGGCGCAGGGGGTGGCGGCGAACGACGCCGTCAACCGCCTTTCGGTCGGCAACACGCTGGCCAGCGACCCGCCGTTGCACGACCGCCTGCGCAAAGTGATCGTCAAGCCGTTGACGCCACCGGCGCTCGCCGCGATCCGCCCGCGCATCGAGGCGGAAGCCGAAGCCCTGGCCGAGGCCCTGGTGGCGCGAGGCAGCTTCGACGCAGTGACGGATTTCGCCCAGGTCCTGCCGCTGCGCATCGTCTCCGAACTGGTCGGGCTGCCTGACGACGGGCGCGGCCAGATGCTGCGCTGGGCCGCCGCCACGTTCGACGCGCTGGGCGTGATGAACGCGCGCGGCCAGGCGGCGCAGGCCTGCATCATGGAGATGCGCGAATACATTGCGACGCAGGCGCCCGCCAGGCTGCGCCCGGACGGCTGGGCGCGCCGCATCTACGACGCCGCCGACCAGGGCGAGATCGAGCCTGAACGCTGCCCCGCCTTGATGCGCGACTACCTGGGCCCCAGCCTGGACACGACGATCTTCGCCACCGCCCACCTGCTGCTGCTGTTCGCCCGGAACCCCGGCCAGTGGGATCGCCTGCGCGCCGACCCGGCGTTGCTGCCGAACGCGATCGAGGAATGCGTGCGGCTGGAGTCGCCCGTGCGCGGCTTCACCCGCGTCGTCACCACCGAGCATGCCGTCGGCGGGGTCGCGCTGCCGGCGGGATCGCGGGTGCTGCTGCTGTTCGCCTCCGCCAACCGCGACGAACGCCGCTGGGAGCAGCCGGACCGTTTCGATGTCACGCGCCATGTGAAGGACCATCTGGGGTTCGGGCACGGCACCCATGCCTGTGCCGGCATGCACTTGGCGCGCCTGGAAATGCAGGCCTTGCTCGCTGCCTTGCTGCCGCGGGTCCGACGGTTCGAGGCGGGGACGCCTGTCTACGCGCTGAACAACGTGCTGCGCGGCCTCCGAAGCCTGCCGGTGTCAATCACGGCGTAAGGGGAAACCAATGAAGCGCCATCTTCTGTTGGCCAACGCACTGCTGGCCGTTCCGGCGCACGCCGAGATCAAGGGCGACGCGATCAAGGTTGGCGTGATGGCGATCAACACCCTGGGCGGCGCCAACACCACGGCAAAGCAGGCGGCCGAGTTCGGCCTGAAGCAGGCAAACACCCATGGTGCTGACAACGCCAAAAAGCCGCGACATCGTCGCCATGGGGTTGGAGGCGGCGACGGGCCAGTTGGTGGTTGCCTCGTTTCATGAGGACGTCACGCCCGCGTCGCGGGCTTGGACCGACCCGCTCACCTGTTGCGTTGCCTGGTGACATTCGACACCATGCCCTTCATCCCGACTGGACCCGCCGCGACACCGTCTGCGCCACTCGCATCACAGGGCCTTTGCCTGGCTGTCGGCTGCGCCGTCAGGACGCAGAAGGGGATGGCCAGCACAAGGCCCGCGACCGCCGGCAACGAGACAAGCAGGGCGAACCAGCCCGTTCGGGCAAAGGCAAGCAGGATCAGGAGGCCGATGATCGTATGAGGCATGAACCGGCGCGACGCCGTGCGCCATGACAGCCCCGACGCATCGCGCCGCTGCCTCGTCCAGCCAGGGCGCAGGCCTGCCGCCAAACGCAGCAAAGTCATTGTCCGGTCAAGGGCCGCAAGCGGGTCCAGCAGCACGCTGAATGGCATCTCCGCGGCCATGTGTCGCAGCGCATGCGTCCGGCTTGCGCCATCAGGGCGCAGCAGCGTCTCGGCGTAGCCACAGATTTTCGGCAGGTTCAGGAACAGGAAGCCGGTGGCGAGCAACGCGAGCAAAGGCCCGCGCGGCGTTTCGCCGCCGCCGGCCAAGGCGTTCAGCGCCGCAAGCGGCAGCAGGCTGAACCATACGGGCGCCAGCACGTAATGCAGGATCGCCTCAAGCATCTGGAAGCGGCCTAGTCGCCCCAGGTTGCGGCGGCGGAGCAGGTGACGGTATTGCAGGTTGCCGAAAGCCCAACGCAGGTCCCGGTCGAACAAGGCGAGCAGATCGGGCGGATGGCGCTCCGCCGAACCCGTGTCATCAGGCAACATCCGCACGGCCCAGCCCGCCGCGTGCAGCAGCGCGGCCTCCACGTGGTCGTGACTGAGGATTGCGGAGCCGTCCGGCAGCAAAGGCAGCCGAGCATGGATGCGAAACGGCTCAATGCGGAGCAGCGCGTTGTGGCCCCAGTAAGGCCCTTCCGGCCCTTGCCACCAAGCCTGTCCCATCGCCCACACGCGCGCGCCATGGGACTGGCCGAAGCCGAACAAGCTGGTGAAACTGGACGCGGCGCCATGCCCGGCCACGACCGTTTGCAGGATGGCCAAACCCTTGTCGGCTTGCATGACATGCACCAGCCGCCGCACCGTTGCGGCTGACATGGCGGAGTCCGCGTCCAGGGTCAGCATGAGGTCGAAGGGCGCGGCGTCACGGTCGAGGAAGTCCATCAGGTTGCCGGCCTTGAAGCCCGCGTTGCGGGTGCGGCGGCGGTAGAACACCGCGCCCGGCGGGTGGCAGGCCCGAAGCCGGTCGGCCGCCGCGGCTTCCCACTTGGCCTCGGCGCCGTCCGGCGTGTCGGACAGGATGGCCAACGTGAAGCGGTCGCCGCCAGGCCCGCGACGCAGGTCACGCAGCAGGCGGTCGAGCGGCGGCAACACCACGTCCATGTCTTCTTGGCGCACGCACACGGCCATGACTGTCCGTGCGGTGATCACGGCATCCCTCCGAACCGCGCACAACGCTGGGAGCACCGCAGCCCCATCGGGGGAAACAAATCGAAGGATCAGGCCGACGAGGCCGGTGGCGGCTGTCAGGCCGAGCCACGGCGCGTTCGCGGCGAGGCAGAGCAGGATCAGGATCTTCCAGAGGGTCCAGGCGCCCGGGCTGAGCACCCGCCAAGCCAGGACGAGCAGCCCGATTGTCGCGGCAGCGGTCAGGGTCGCCATTGCGGCGCGCCGCAAACCGAGGGACGGCTTCTCCGGCGGCATCCCCTTGCTCAGGCGCCCTGGTTTCCGACGGCGCATCTTGCCGCCGCGCGTCCGAGGCAAGCGGCCAAGGCTTTACGCCTTGCTGCCCCGGCGCGGCCCGCCGACTTGGTGATCGTTTCGTGCATCGGGGACATGTTGTCGCATACCGCCCGGCGGCAAGAGGACAAGGGAGGCTCGACGCAAGATCGTATGGCATGAGGGCAAGAGTGATTGGAGCGGCACGACGTCCCGGCCGCGCGGGCCTCGAAGTCCGCCGCAAGCGTTCGCCCCGAGAAGCTGTGGGCCACGCCCCGGCCATCCGCGTCGAACAACCAGCCCAACGTGTCGCATACGGCGCCGCGAGCCTGTGTGTCGAGCCACTCGGCGTCCAGCAGCATAACGTCGGGACGCTGGTCCAAGGTCACGGCCTGGACCGGAGAGGGCATATGCCCATTGCATGCAGGATGCCGGATCATCGGCCGGGAGACGATTAACGGGCTCATGCCAGCGGCGTTCCGAACTGGGGCTGCCGCCACAGGCAGCAAAGCCGCGGCGGCCTCAGGCAACCCGGCAGTACGTGCTCGCGGGGCTGCGCGCCGCCGCAAGCCGCCCGCGAAGAGAATGACACACCTCAGGGCCAGCAAGCCGTTGATCGTCTTGTCTTCGCCATCTACTTCGGTGTGCCAGCATCAAAGCGGGTTGGCATCAGGCGGCCTTGGCGGCGGAGCGTTCGGCAATCATCCGCCTGGTCAGCGGCAGCAGGCTGCGGCCGTATTCAATGTTGTCGCTTAATGGGTCAAAACCGCGGATCAGGAACGTGGTGACGCCCAGGTCATGGTATTCGCACAACGCCTCGGCGACCTGATGCGGCGTTCCGACCAGCGCGGTCGTGTTGCCGCTGGCGCCGGTCAGCAGGGCCGCGCCCGTCCACAGGCGCTTGTCCAATCGTTCCCCTTGGGCAGCGGCGGCCAGCAGGCGTTTGGAGCCCTCATTCACCGGGTTGCGCGGCCCGAGGCCGGCGGCGGCGCGGCGCTGGATGATCGTTTGCTTGATGGCCTCCGCGCGGGACCAGGCCTCGTCCTCGGTCGCCGCGAGGATCGGGCGCAGCGACAGGCTGACACGGACGCTCCGGTTGTGCTTCGCCGCCTCGGCGCGCAGCCGGGCGGTGATTTCCCGCACCTGGTCGTGCGTCTCGCCCCACAGCGCGTAGACATCGGCGTGCTTGGCGCTGGCGGCGATCGCCGCATCCGACGCGCCGCCGAAATAGATCGGGATGCGCGGCTGCTGCACGCAACGGATCGCCGTGGAGGCTCCGGCGAAGCGGTAGAAGCGGCCCTCGTGATCGACTGTAGGCCCAGGCTCGGTCCAGATGCGTTTGAGGATTCCGACGTACTCGTCGGTTCGGGCGTAGCGGTCTTCCTTGCGCAGGGCATCGCCGTCGCGGAACTGGTCCGTGTCGTCGCCGCCGCTGATGATGTGGACCGCTGCTCGCCCTCCAGTCATCTGGTCCAGCGTGGCGAGCTTGCGGGCGGCGAGCGTTGGAGCGACGAAGCCGGGACGATGGGCAAGCAGGAAGCCCAGCTTCGTTGTGCACGCGGCGGCGGCGGCGGCCAACAGGAAGCCGTCCGGGCCATCAGAGAAATAGCCGACCAGCACCTTGTCGAAACCACCGGCCTCGGCCGCCTGGGCAAAGTCGCGGACGTAGCCTTGATCCCAGAGCACGGGGGGCGGCGACTTGATTTCCGACGCCTCGCGATGGTGAATCATGCCGATGAATTCGACTGACATAGTACGTGTTCCCTGTCCGGGTGGCCTGCCCAAACAGCCTATACGCACACCGGGAAGGGAACCAGGGGCGGCTTGGCGGACGCGGGAGAAGATCGTCCCTGCACGCTGCGGCGGACTGAAGGCCGTTTCCGTCATGCTTGGGCACAAGGGCTGCCCAGCGACGCTTCAGGAAAAGGACGCGGTCATGCCTCCGGGTGCGCGACATCTCCCGCAAGGATGCGGCGGCGGCCGGACGCCGTGTCCAGCAGCAGCGCGCCGCCGCTGTCAAGGCCAGCGAATGCCCCCGCGATTGTCTCGCCTCCCTGGCTTACCTGAAGCCGGGCGCCAACGGCATA
>CAXTXZ010000021.1:8951-16672 GCA_964248015.1 uncultured Rhodopila sp.
CCCCCGCGATTGTCTCGCCTCCCTGGCTTACCTGAAGCCGGGCGCCAACGGCATAGGATCGGCTGAGCCATTGCTCGCGGATCGGGCGAAACCCGGCTTCCCGCCAAACCGCCAGGTATGAACCCAAATGGCGCAAAAGGACTTCCCGCGCGGCATCGACGCAAGCGCTCCCGCCGTTCGCGGCGATTGTTGTCGTCTTGTACGGGGTGTCGGCTGGAGCCTGCGAAATGTTCAAGCCGATGCCGATGATGGTGGCATCGTCCGCTTGCTCCAGCAGTATGCCCGCTATCTTCGAGCCCTGCACCAGCACGTCGTTTGGCCATTTCAAGAATGCTTTGCTTGCAGGCGGCAGAAGCTGCTCCACCGTGTCGGCGACGGCAAGCGCGGCCAGGAAGCTGAGTTCGGTGCTACGGTGAGCGGCTTGACCCGTGCGCAGCAAGACAGAAAGATAAAGGTTGCCCAGGGGGCTGAACCAGGCATGGGAGCGCCTGCCGCGCCCGGCTGTCTGTTGGTCCGCGTGAACGACCGTCCCGTGTGGCGCGCCCGCGGCCGCCATGCCACGGGCGATGTCGTTCGTGGAGCCAACCCTGTCGTGGCGCCACACCGTGAACGGTTCCGGCATGCATCCCCCCTTCCGAGCTTTTCTCACTTCAAACCAGGAACCGTCCTGCAAGCAGGAGACGCCATGCGTCGGCAAGGACCCGAAGGTTCCGCCAGCGCCGAGGCCACTGCCTAAAGCACCGACGCCGTTATCTGCGCCAAACGCACGTAATCCTCGATGTCGTTGTAGGCGAAGGCGGACAGACGTAGCCCAGGGCGCCATCCAGGGCATGGACCGGCGCATCGGTGCCGGCGCTCATCAAGCGCCCGCGAATTTCCAGGGCATGCCCAGCCGTTGGATTGCCGACGGGCAAGCGGACCGTGCCCATGGCGCCCGCCAACGCGCCCGTTGCCCCAGGCTGGGTGCCGAGGCGGGCGGCAACCAGGGCGGTCGCACGGGCGGCCAAGTCGATGTTGCGGCGGCGCAGGCTGGCGCCGCCCAGGCGATGGTGATGGGCAATGGCCTCGGTGACGGCAAGGAACCGGCTGGGATCGGTGGTGCCCGTCCAGTCGAACTCCGCCAGGAAGCCTCCCTGGTAGCCATGTGAAATCGTCACCGGGTGCAGGCCGTGCGGATCGAGGGCATGCAGGAAGCCGCATCCTTTCGGCGCGCAGAGCCATTTGTGGCAGTTTCCGACGTACCAGTCGGCGCCGAGCACGGTCAGGTCCAGGTCGATCTGCCCGGGCGCGTGGGCGCCGTCGACCAGGACCGGAACACCGGCGGCGCGGCAGATCGCGATGATTTGGGCCACAGGCAGCACAAGAGCGCTGGGGGACGTGATGTGGTCGATGACAGCCAGGCACGTACGCGGAGTGATGGCGTTGGCCACAGCCGCCACCACCGACTTTTCGGTGGGGTCCGGGAACGGCAGCGCCGCCACGGCGATCCGCGCGCCGGCTTGCTCCGCCACATGACGGACGGCATTGCGGACCGCGCCATAGGCATGGCTCAGGATGATGATCTCGTCGTTCGCCGCAAGCGAAAGCGACCGCAGGACGGCGTTGCAGCCGGTCGTGGCGTTGTCGACGAAGGCCAGCTTGCCGGGATCGGCGTTCAGGAACCCGCCGAGAACAACGGCTGCGTCCCGGATCGCGGCGGGATAGAGAGTGTTCATGAAGCGGCTTGGCTGACGCTCCAGGCGATCCTGCCACGCCCGCTGGGCCGCGAGCACGCAACGCGGGGTCGCGCCGAAAGAGCCATGGTTGACCGTCAGGAAGCCAGGGTCGAGGCCCCAGTCGTCGTTCCTCATGGCATCCCGCGCGCCGGGCTGGGTCATCTGGTCAATCCGCTGTCCATCCGCCATCCACGACAAGCGCCGTCCCGGTCACAAGGGCCGCCGCATCGCCTGCCAGGAACACCACCGCGCCCATCAGGTCCTCGACCGTGCCAAGCCGGCCAAGCTTGATGCGGCGCAGGACGTCGTCGCGGAAGGCGGCGTCCCGGAAGAACGGCTTGGTCAGGGGGGTGTCGATAAAGGTCGGCCCGATCGAGTTCACGCGGATGCCCGAGGCGGCAAGCTCGATGGCCATGGCTTTTGTCAGGCCCTCAATGCCGTGCTTGGTCATGCAGTAGACAGTGCGGTCCTGGCCGCCGACATGGCCCATCTGGGAGGAAACGTGGATGATCGACCCGCCTCGTCCGGCGGCGGCCATCTTTCTTGCCACGGCTTGCGCGACGAAGAAGGCCGCCCGCTGGTTCAATCCGGTGATGGCATCATAATCTTCCTCGGTGACCTCCAGGAAGGCGCGAGGGCGGTTGGTGCCAGCATTGTTGACCAGGATGTCGAAAGGCTCCGCGGCCTCCATGGCGCTTCGGACGGCCGGCAGGTCGGTCACGTCCAGCATCAAGGCCGTGGCATGGCCCCCGGCCTGCTGGATCTCATGGGCGGCTTCGCTGGTTTCCGTTGCGCCCCGTGCCACCAGTGTCACGTGAGCGCCGGCCTGGGCGAGAGCCGCGGCGGCGGCCAGGCCAATGCCGCGGCCCGCGCCCGTAACCAGGGCCCTGCGGCCGTCCAGGCGCATGGAGGGCATGCGAGGGAGTGTCATCCCCCGCGCTATAAAGCCGAAGCGCCTGGATGGCCAGACGGCTATCCGTCATTTCGCCATCTGCGGCGCGCCAAGGCGGACGCTGTCGGTTCGCTCCGGCTCAGGGCCGCATCGCTCTTCAAGCGCCAGAAGAAGGCGTTCGGCCGCTTCGGCCACGGCGGCGGCCGGTTGCTCGGCCATGCAGCGGGCGCCTGCGAAGCCGCGCGGGCAGTGGTTCATCCAGGTTTCCGTTACCCACCAGCAACCACCGCAAAAGCTCGGGTCAATGTTGCTGTTCGCACGATAGCCGAAGTAGCGCGATGAGGTGGGTCCAAACACCACGCAACTTGCGGTGCCCACGGCCCTGGCCAGATGCACCAAGCCACCTTCATTATCCAGATGGAACAGCGCGCCGCGGATCAGGCCCGCGGCCTCCGGCAACGAGGTCTGGCCAATCAGGTTGATGTCAGCGTCCGGGATCGGGTCGCTTGTGTGTATCCCGATCTGGACAAAGACAACATCGCCATGCGTTTTCCGAAGCCGGCTTATGACCTGGCCGAAGTGGGGATAGCATTTCGTTGCTCGTCTTTGCGACACAACGATGCTGGGATCATACCCGTTGTGAACGGTCACGTAACGGCGCCGATGCAAGCCATGGCTGTGCGTGGCGCTGTCCGTGACCGCGAGATCGAGTTCATCGCCGCCATACGCGACGCCGGCGATGAAGTGCAGGTAATCATGCCGCCTGCGGTTGGCGAAAATCGCTTTCTGGGCAAGGAAGCTGTCAAGGCGCGGATGCTCCGCAATGATTGGCTCAATCATCGGGCGGAACGCTTGGACCGTGGCGGCGACGCGCTGCAAGCCGCGATGCCGCCGCAGGCTGTCGGGCCTGACCCAAGGCTTTTCGATCAGGATGAACTGGCTGACCTGGGCGGCGAGCGTGTAGCCTGCCCGAGCCGGCGCGAAAGCGGCCTCGTCAAGGCTGTGCCGGATACCCGGCAACGAAGCGAAAACCCAGGCGGCCAGTTTCGGCTTGTTGGAGTAAAGGTCGAACTGGCTCGGGCCGATCGTCGCGGCAAGATCGCGGAGAAACCGCGCGATCACGACATAGTCTCCCACGCCTCCCAAAATCCTGATGCCGATGGCAGGGACTGGCGCGGGACGCAAGTTGCCATGCCGCAGACGCCTGATGACGAACACGCGGGCGAGCGTGAACAGGGCGTAACGGGCGAGCGGAACCAGCTTTCTGCCGCCGAAGCGCAGCATGTGAGCGGTGGATTGTCGCAAGCTGCCGGTGTCGGCAAGAACCTCGTGAAAAATCCTTGATAGCCGCCGCGCGCGCGCTTGGCTTACCGGCGAAATCATCGGCATCGGCAAGGCGCAGCCTGCCCAGGACGCACAAGCCTTCCCTTTCGCTGATCAACCGGTTGAGCAACAGGGCCCGGCTGCGTCCGCCCCGAATGTCCGCGAGCAGCCATGGCGGTCAGCTTATCCCCGGACCAGGCTAGACATCGCCTCGAAACAATCGGCGACATAGCCTGGCTTGTAGTCGGTGAACAGCGTCATCCCATCCGGGGATTTCCGCTCCTCATAGCTGGCATGGGGAGCAAGGAACAGGCGAGTGGGAGACAAGGTGCTGTAGTTATGCTGGGTGACGACATAGATGTTCGGATAAACATATTGATGGATCGCGCCATCCCAGAAAGTGTGCAGGCCCAGATTGGAGATATCAAGCGCGGCCGAGACAGGCCACATGATCGAATTGACCGTGATCATCGACAGCCTGGGAAGGCGGGTTTTCAGGCTCCGCAGGATTTCCATGGAATCAGTCGGCGTGATCTTGGCGACGTCGATTTCCGTCAGGTTCGCGTCCTGCGTTCCTGTCGGGGAGAAATTGACCACGTGATAGCCCCGCTCAAGAAGCAGGCGGCCCAGCCGAATCGCATGAGGATAGTCATAGCCTGACGACCTGGCGCCGAAATGGGTGCAGACGACCCCTTTGGGCGGGTCGCGCGCAAGGCGGTTTTCGACCGAGCAAAGGATTTCAGCCGCAAGAGGCGACATCTCGGCCTTGTAGGCGATGGGCGTTGGCAGCGGCAGTTCCACGCGCAAGCCGAATGTTTCCAGGAGGGATGTGCCACGGTGCCGCACGGTTGGGTTGGTTTCATAGACCACCGGCAGAATCACGAAGTCGTCGGGAATGTCGTTCAGTGCGTCCGAGAAATCGTATTCAGTCCATACCTGCCGCGGACGGCCTCGATATTGCGCCACCCGATGGATCAGCGGGTTTGCCTTGAGCAACTGGAAGACGAGCGGGGAGTTGACCGGGTCGGCATTGGAAGAAACATACGCCCAGATCGGCAAGTCGGGATGCGCCTGGTGCAAGGCCTTGATCATCGGCGTCGCCATCAGGTAATCGCCGGCGCCCATGAAGAACACCAGCGCCAGGCCGTTCACCGGCCTGACACGGCGGAGCCTTGCTATGTCGTAATACCCGATCCCGCCAAAATCACCACGACGAACGCTTCCAGCATGGGCATAGCCTCGCGCCCGTCGGTGAACAATCGAATGCACGAACGCGTTCACGCCATGAAGCATGGTTCCCGGAGGCGCGCCGTGGATGCCGGTCTTTCGGTAGATCCGCGAAAGATGCCTTGCGACCATTCAGGCCGAGGACAATGAGGCACGGGCGTAGAGGGCGGTGTAAATGTTATCCGCCTCTTGGTGGCCGAACAGCAGCTTGCCCCGAAGCTCGTCTTCAGGATACCCCTCCGTCACCTTGCGCGGAAAGCCCCAGCATCTCATGAAGGTATCAAGACTGTTGCGGGAGAAGTAATGAAGATGCTCACCCGGCTTGAAATGGCGCCATGCCTGTGGCCTGGAGAGAACGAAGGAGGGCGTGTTCGGCAATGAAACGATGACGTGGCGGGACCTGAGCTTGAGGATGGGACGGAAATCAGGGAAATGCTCCAATGAGTCGAAGAAGCAGATCAGGTCGAACACCAGGGGCGTATCGAAATCGACGTGGGGGATGCCGAAATCCTCGGAATGGATGTCAATCCCGTAGATCTTCATCCCCGCCGCGCCGGCATGCTTGAGGAATGCGCCGTTGCCATAGCCAACATCGAGCACACGGCTGTTCGCCGGCAAGTCAAGGTGTGCCTGTATGAAGTTCCAGCGGACCTCCGACATCGCTTTCGCCGGCCGCGCGTCGTATTGCCGAGCATAGCCTGCGTCATAGGATACGGACACAGCCATGTCTGTTTGAAACACGTGACGGCAATGAGGACATGATGTCAGGTTATGCCGCGTGGATTCATTGCAGCAACCTTGGCATATGGGACAGGCCATTTTATTTCTAGGATTATATGGAATCAGCCTGTCAAAACCGTCGATCGCATTGCCCGCGTTGCCTGACGAAGCCATAAACCTTGAGTCACACTCGCTGTTTCCCAACTGCGGTCCCCTGCTCCCAGGGCAGCGGTAACATGATGGTTAGCCTCACGCAACCGTGCGACGGGGACGGATGCGGCTCTTGATAGCAGGAAGCGCCGCCTGAGCCGTCATCACGCGCAATGCTGTGCGGCGATGGTTCGTTGCGACTGATCCGAAGTCGGGCCGAGGCGACAACATTCCGTGACAAGTGTTCTAAAATGCCAAGGCGCCCGACGACGGCTCAGCCAGCACCCGGACCGGATTGAACGCGCGGCTGTCCTCAATCGTCACGGCAACCTGCTTGATCCGGGCGCCGGGCAGCGCCCTGCCATGGATTGCGTAGGTGTAGGCATGCTCACATAGAAGCGGGATCTCGAAATCGATTTCCATTCCCGCGACATCGTGAACCGCTTCGGCCACATCAACGACAGGTTCCCAGTATGTGTCCGAATGCGCTTTGTTGATGCCAATCGTGACCTGGCCCGGATTGTCAATCGTTACTTTCACCTTAACCACCCGGTTCCTGTCGCTCAGCCACATGTAGGTTGTCGCCCAGCGCTCGGCTTTCAGCGCCGCCGGCATCCAGGGCGAGGGATGCGGATACAACGTCGACTCCTCCAGGATCTTTCCTAGGGCGGCGCGAGCCTCCAGGAGAAAATCCCTGGTTTGGCTGAAGCCCAGGAACTCCACCGGCCTGGTCCGGGCGGGTTCATTCTTCATCGCAAGCATGACAGAGGTATGCGGATGACACCCTGTCAGGCAGTGCGCCATCGCCAACATGCCGAACAGGTTGTGGTGCGTGGCCCCATTGTCGGCGGTGAGGTAGCACGCGATATCCGCGGGCAAAGGGGTGTTGATGAAGTGGCGGGAGATGCGGCAGTCAACCAAAGGCTCATAGCTCATGCCTGACTGTTGCAACCACCATTCAAGGCGAGCCGGGCCGAACTTGAAATTGCCGGGGCACTCGGTCGTGGGACCGAAGCTGATGTCCGTCGTCATCACGTAAACGCCGCCGGGTTTCAGCACGCGGCGCACCTCTGAAAGATGTTCGGCGAAATCCGCCCAGCCGCCGATGTGCTCCACGGCGGATGAGCTGTAGGCGAAATCAAAATGGTTGTCCGGAAAGTCGATCGCGCGCATGTCCATTGACTTGGCGAACAAGTGGTTCCTGCGCGTGGCGAACGCGGCGCCGTTGCGAACGAATTCCGTGACGGAGCCAGGATCATCCGTCCGCGCGGTGAGCCATGGGGTTTCGGCGTTATAGAGGTCGGTCGCCCAGATTTCCTTTACGTGATTCGCCAGGGCATAAAGCGGCAACTCTGTCCCGGAGCCGAAAGACACCCCCCTGGAATCAGGCCGCAGCACGCCGGCTTTGGCGAGCGCGTCGAAGATCGCGGCAAATTCCCATTGCTTGCGATGGAACCGTGGCACCTCGTGCAGTTCATTCGCGATGATCGCGGCGAAGTCGCCGGCAAACCAATCGGCGCCGTCACAGATCTTCATGTCTCAGTCTCTCATTGCGGTCTCATGCTGGAAGATAGCGAGCCGCAGCGCCGCTTGATAGGCCGCGTGGACGAACCGCAATGAGGCAAGTCAGCCAGATGCGCTGAATGGCACAGCGTTCCCGCCTGTCCCGTTCAGCACGCTGCCTTCCAGGTTAG
>CAXTXZ010000022.1:0-12649 GCA_964248015.1 uncultured Rhodopila sp.
CTCCCGCCTCCTGCGCGAGGGAATCGAGACCGATCGGAAAATCCACGACGCGTTGGGACGTCTCGCCGAAGGAAATCTCGATCACGGCGGTTGAGGGCAACGCGCCGCCCAATCCATGGCCGTCCAGCCAACGGCGCGCGCTGGAGGCAGCGTTTTCCATCCTACAACGAAAGCCACCGCCATGATGATCGTTGACGCACAGATCCACCTCTGGGCCAAAGGTAAACCATCCGCCCATCATCGCCAAACACCCTATCTGAAGGAGGAAGCGCTGGCGGCCATGGATGCCGCCGGCGTCGATCGCGCGGTGATCCACCCGGTGATGTGGGACCCTGATTCGAACGAGCTGGCCGTCGAAGCGGCACGCGCCCATCCCGACCGCTTCGCCATCATGGGTTGGTTCTACCTGGATCAGGCAAATCAGCGCGCTGCGATCGATACCTGGAAAAGCCGGCCCGGGATGAAGGGACTGCGATTCTACTTCTCCGATCCGCGGTCGCAGTCCTGGCCGGACGACGGCACGCTGGACTGGCTGTGGCCGGTGGCCGAACGCCTGGACATTCCGGTTTCCCTGCAGGCGTCGGCGTTCCTGCCGCGGGTTGGCGAGATCGCGGAGCGTCATCCCGGCCTGAAGATCAGTATCGATCACATGGGGGTGCCGCGCGCGACACAAGGGGCGGACGCCGCCTATCGCAACCTGCCGCGGTTGCTGGCGTTGGCCAGGCATCCGAACGTGGCGGTGAAGGCGACCGGTCAGGCTGGCTATGCGCTGGACCCATATCCGTTCCCCAGCATACACGACGCGTTGCATCGCGTGTTCGACGCGTTCGGCCCGAGACGCATGTTCTGGGGCACCGACATCACCCGCATGCACTGCACGTGGCGCCAGTGCGTGACGTTGTTCACCGAGGAACTGCCCTGGTTGCATGGCGCCGACCTGGACCTGGTGATGGGCCAGGCGTTCTGCGACTGGATCGGCTGGCAAACCTCCGGCTCGCGATAGTCCGCGGTCCGGGGCACTGGTGAGCCGCACGCGCCGGCTTTGGCGTGAGCGTCACACTTGGCCTTTGGAAGCCGTTTGGCCAAAACCGGAATGGCGGCCGTGGAGCTCCAACCGCGACAAGCTGACGTTCGTTCAAAGAGGTTGCCAACGGCGGTTCGATCCGGAAATCGCGGTTTCGCATTCCTCGGCGCGATCTTCCTTGGCCGACTGATGGCAAGCGCGCCGTATTGTTGAATACAACTCATCAGATCGCAGCAGAGCTGTCATTCTCAATTATGCTGGTCGGACTATTTGATGGGTCCAAGGCACCCTGGCGCGGCAGGTTCTGGATGACCGCAACCCCACTCGGATCAGCCACCCGATCGCGGGCGTTCTTTGGGAAGGGGTTTTCGCCATCGCCCGCGGCTACCGCGGCGCTCGGCAATCATGGATAAGATGGGTTTGCCGAATGACCATGGGAGGCGAAAGAATGTTCGTGCGCGCAATGATCGTGACCGTCTTGCTGGCCACGGCGCTTCCGGCGCTCGCACAAGAGACGGCAAAGGAGCCGACCACCCATTGGCCCGGTTATCAGGAAAGCGATTATGTCGTCAGCAACTACAAATTCACCAGCGGCGAGAGCCTGCCGGAGGTGAAATTGCATTACCGCACGATCGGCACGGCCAAACGGAACGCCGAGGGCCTGACGGTCAACGCCGTGCTGTTGTTGCAGGGCAATAGCGGCACCGGCGCCAACTGGTTTCGCTCAAGTTTAGCCGATGAACTGTTCAAGCCGGGCCAGCCGCTCGACCCGGCGAAGTATCTCATCATCATGCCCGACGCGCTGGGCCGCGGCGGCTCGTCGAAACCGTCCGATGGCCTGAAGGCAGGATTCCCGCATTACCGATACCGCGACATGGTCGACCTGACGCACCGGCTGGTCACGGACGGGCTGAAGGTCGCCCATTTGCGGCTGATCATCGGAAGCTCGCTGGGCTGCATGCAGCAATTCCTGTGGGCCGAGTGGTATCCCGGTTTGATGGATGGCACGATCGGGCTGTCGTGCCAGCCGGTCGAGATCAGCGGCCGCAACTACATGCTGCGCCACGCCGCCGCCGAACTGATCCGCCACGACCCAGCCTGGCATGATGGCAACTACGACAAGAGCCCGACCCTCTACCTGTACGCGGCGGCCGGCGACGACCTGACCGAGAGCCCAGTGCGCATCCAGGAAGAAGCGCCGACCATGCAGGCGGCCAAGGCACTCTACGACAAGCGCCTGGCAACGCAGTTGAAAAGCGGCGACGCCGACAACACGCTCTACGAGCTCGAATCGATCTACGACTACAGCCCCGAGGCCGACCTGCCGAAGATCAAGGCCCATGTGATGCTGATCAACAATGTCGAGGATTTCGCCGACCCGCCGACGCTCGGCACGGTGGAACGCGCGTTCAGGACGATCGCGCACGGCACCTACGTGCTGACCCCCTACGGCAGGGACACGCACGGACATTTCACTCATTACTACGCGGCGGTCTGGAAGCCGTACCTGGTGAAATTCATCTCCGGCCTGCCGCCGGTGGCGCGATGACGGCGGTTTATGGGCGTTCGTTCCTGCCGCCGCTTCAGGCTTTCGGCGCCAGGAATTGCTTGTTGACGCAGTTCTCCAACCGTCCGTCGCGCAGGAAGCGCGCCGCGGTGCGGGCCGCGAAGGCCCGGTTGTCCCGCAAGCTCTCGGGCGTGTAGAACGCCGAGTGCGGCGTCAGCAGCAGGCGGTGCCGGATCCAGTCCTCATTCTTCTGCCACGCCGCGATCAGTCGCCGTTGCGAGTTCGCTGGTTCCTCCGGCAGCACGTCAAGCCCCGCCGCCAGCACCGTGCCGTCCCTCATCGCGTCGTGCAGCGCGTCGATGTCCACCACCGGGCCGCGAGCGGTGTTGATCAGGATCATGCCCCGCTTGGCGGCGGCGAACGCCTCGGCCCCGATCAGGCCGCGCGTCTCGTCTGTCAGCGGCGTGTGGATGCTGACGAAGTCGCATTGCCCCATCAGTTCAGCGAGCGTATCGGCGCGGCGCACGCCGATCGCGAACTGATAGCCGTTCGGCTGGTAGGGGTCGTGGAACACCACGTCCATGTCGAAGGCCTTGGCGCGGAGGGCCGCCGCGGTGCCGATCCGGCCCATGCCGACGACACCATAGGTGCACACCGACAAGCGGCGTCCGAAGGGGTTATGCGCCGGGCGCCAGTTTCCCTTCAGGTCGGCGCGCAGTTCCGAATCATGATAGGCGACGCTCTTCGCGAGGGTCATCATCAGGGCGATCGCGTGATCGGCGACCTCCCGCGTGCCGTAATCCGGCACGTTGCAGACCGGAATGCCCAATTTGCCGAAGCGCTCGATGTCGACGTCGTCGTAGCCGACGCCGTATTTCACGAAGATGCGGCAATTCCGCAGCTTATCGATGTATCGCGGGAGGCAGCCGCCAACGACCGCGTCCGCGTTCGCCCATTGCTCGTCCGTGACGTCCTCGAATTTCTCACGGAAGTCCGTCTCGAACCCTGGGCCGACCGCTTCGGCCGCGACGGGTACAAGCTGTGCCGGCAGGTTCGGCCAGAGAATGCGCATCGCCATGACGGTCTCTCCCTCGTGCAATGTTGCAGCCATGGTGCCATCGCCACCGAGGAATGACCACACGCGAGCGCGAGTTCGTGCGTGATTGCCAGACGCCGATGCCTGTCCTGCCGGACGCCAACCCGGCGCACGCATGCCGAACGGCCATCGATATCGCATCGCTGGCGCAACATGCCGACTTTACGGCGTATCCCTGGACGGATCCTCCGGAACCAAAGGGCCGAGCCATCAACCGGGTGCGTGGCTTCCTGAAGATGCATCTACCGGTGACGGCGGCCCGTTGGTGACTTCGCGGCGTTGGGCGCCAGACGCTCGTTCAGCCTTATCCGCGGTTTTGATGGCGTTCTGTGAAATCGCCTGTCGAGGTCTTTGGAAACAATGACGCCATCCTCAGGCCGTCTGGGACTTGAGCTCGTCGAGCTGCATCCGCGCGCCGGCGATCATGCACGAGAGATCGGACGTCAGCATCACCATGTCGAAGCCGCGCTTCACCGCGCCCGCCGCGAACGCCGCGCCGGCACAGTGCATGACGCACTTGATGCCGTGCTTATGCGCTGTCTCCCGGATCTTGTCGCAGGTGGCGACATGGAGCGGATCGGGGTTATCGCCGCGCGGGGCCAGGCCCAGTGCGAACGACAGGTCGGCTGGCCCGATGTAGACAGCGTCGAGGCCGGGCGTGGCGCAGATGGCGTCGAGGTTGGCGAGGCCTTCCTTCGTCTCAATCATGGCCATGACGACGATTTCGTCGTTGGCATGGTCCACGTAGTCCACGCCGCCGTAGTACACGGCGCGGACCGGTCCCGACGAGCGCATGCCGACGGGCGGATAGCGACACGCGGCCACCGCCATCGCGGCTTCCGCGGCGGTGTTGACCAGCGGCACAATGATGCCATAGGCGCCAAGGTCCAGGGCCTTCATGATGGTTGCAGGCTCGTTCCACGCAACCCGCACCACCGGCACCGTGTCGGTCTGCGAGATCGCCTGCAGCAGGGGCCAGACATCATTCATTTCAGCGGTGCCGTGCTGCAGGTCGATGCACAGGGCATCAAAGCCCTGACGCGCCATGATTTCGGCCGTGAACCCATGGGACACGGAGAGCCAACCCAGCGTCGCGCATTGCCCGGCACGCCACATCTGCTTGATCTTGTTCGGTCGCATGGTCACATCCCTGGCGTTGTTCGTTGGCAAGCTAGCCGTGAGCTTTGATACTACGGCCGCGTCCGGCGGCGTGCTAGGCAGTGCTGACATGAGCGTCCGTGCGGCCTAAATCAGCTCACTGCCTGAGCAAGCTGACTGCCCTGACCGCAGTAATGGTCGGGATGACCAGGGTGTGGCTGACGACGAGACCGACGAGGATGATGGCGAAGGCGGGCGCCACGGTCGCCGACGTCCTCTGCCGGGTCAACGGCCATCCCGCCTTCGACCGCGCTCAAGCCGGGCGAGTGGTTCAGCGGCGAGGTCCTCTGCAAATTTGGCATGCGGAAGTAGCCCCGCGCAACGCCAGCCGCAGAGCGCGTCGGGAAGCACCGCACCGCTCCGCGGCCAATGCCCGGATTCTTTCAGCCTGTGCGAAGCCGTTTTGGGTCGGGCGCGGCCAACGCGTCGAGAAAGGCCGCCAACATGGTGCCAGGTCCGCGCGCGGTCAGCGCCGCCATCTCGCCGGCGATCCCGGTGATCGCCAGCGCGTGGGCAACGTTGGTCAATGCCTCGCCTCCCAGGGCCAGGCACGCGCCGACAATCGCGGTCGCTGCGCAGCCCATGCCGGTGACGCGGGTCATCAGTTCATGGCCGTTGCGCAACTTCAGCACGCGAGCGCCATCGGTGATGTGGTCGACCGCCCCGGTGATCGCGACGACGGCGCCGGACGCGCAGGCTAAACGGCGCGCCGCCGCGACCGCCGCCTCGGGCTCCGCGCCGCTATCGACGCCGCGTCCGCTGCCGACCCCGCCGGCGAGGGCCAAGATCTCGGACGCATTGCCGCGGATCGCCGTCGGCCTCAGGCGGCACAGGTCCTGGGCGAACCGGGTGCGCCGCGGGATGGCGCCGACGCCGACCGGGTCGAGCACCCAGGGTTTGCCTGCCACCCCCGCTGAAAGCGCCGCCATCCGCATGACTGCCGCGCGTTCGGGCGATAACATGCCGAGGTTGATGACCACCGCATCGGCCGACGCGGCAACATCGGCAACCTCGTCCGCCCCCTCGGCCATCACCGGCGCGGCGCCCAGCGCCAGCAGCGCATTGGCGACGAAGTTCGCCGCCACGGCGTTCGTCAGGTTGTGGACCAACGGCCGCCGCGTAGGCAGCAGCGCCAGCATCGCGGCGAGGGAAGCAGGCGTTACGGAAACAGGGGTCATCATGCGTCGCGCGTCCAATCGGGCAGCGCCAGCCTACCGCCTCTCAGGCGCCGAGATAAGCCTGCCGCACCGCGGGATCGTCGCGCAAAACGGCGCTCGGGCCGGACAACGCAATCACGCCCTCGGCGAGCACATGCGCATCGTCGGCGAAATCCAGCGCCAGATGGGCCTTTTGCTGCCGACGCCACCGCCAGCATTGATTTGCTCGACCGCGAGCTGCGCGCCATCGTGCATGTCCTGCCCCAGGAACGCGGCCGGCCCGGTCGTGGAGAGCAACGTGCCAATGCGGTACGGCGCATCATCGGCACGGGTTCGGCGGATCGCGGGCAGTGTCAGCGGCGGCGTCGCGATGGCCAGTTGAAGCGCGCGCCTGCGTGACAGCCTCATCCGTCAAATCCCTTCAGCCCGATGGGGCTTTGCACCGGTGTCGACACTAAGTAGTCTGTTGTTTCAACGTCAACCGCTCACGTTGGGCGCGGCGCGGCAGGCGCCGCGACACAGGAGAACCCGCATGGCAGCCGAAGATCCCCGCGTCATCGCGCGCACCACCGGCCAGCCGGGCCGCTTCCTGATCAGTGCCCGCGCCGTCCACACCGTCGGTGACGCCACCGCGGCCCGTGGCGGCCCCGGCGAGGCGTTCGTGGCCGCCGAGTTCATGCTGTCCGCGCTCGCCACCTGCGGCCTCGCCATTGTCACCGATGAGGCGCGCAAACGCGGCGACACGGTGACGGAGACGGTCATCGACACGACCTACACGGTCGACCCTCAGGACACGACGCGGTTCAGCCGGGTGGCCATGCAGTTCCGCTTCACCGGGATCGCGCAGGCCGAGGCTGATGTGCTGGTGCGTGCCTTCACCGATCGCTGCCCGATCTACAACACTGTTGCGCGCACCACGCCGACCGAGGTCTGGGGCGAGGCGGCCTGATGCACCTCGCCGCGTTCGTCACCGCCGGCCCGGTCTCGGGCAGTCACGGCGGCTGGCGTCATCCGGGCGCGGATCGCGACATCACGTCGCTGGGCTACTACACCCGCCTGGCCCGCACCCTGGAAGACGGCTGCTTCGATTTCGTGTTCATGGCCGACATCCTGGCGGTGCCCGACCGGCTGAACGACAGCATGGACAGCCAGTTGCGCCACGGCGCGCTGGGGGCGCTGCGGCTCGATCCGATGATCGTGCTGGCGGCGATGTGCGGCGCGACCAGCCATGTCGGCCTGGCGTGCACGATCTCGACCACCTATTTCGAGCCGTTCGCGGTGGCGCGGGCGATGGCGACGCTGGATCATCTCAGCGGCGGGCGCGCGGCCTGGAACGTCGTGACATCGTTCCAGGATTCCGAGGCGCGGAATTTCGGCCGCGGCCAGCAGTTCGCGCGCGAGGAGCGCTACGACCGCGCCGACGAGTTCCTGGAAGTCACCACCAAGCTGTGGGATTCCTGGAGCGACGACGCGCTGGTGCGCGATCCGGTGGCGCCGATGTTCGCCGATCCGTCGAAGGTGCGCCACATCGACCATGACGGGCGCTGGTTCAAGGTGCGTGGCCCGCTGAATGTCAGCCGCTCGCCGCAGGGACGGCCGGTGCTGCTGCAGGCCGGGGCCTCCGACCGTGGCAAGGATTTCGCGGCGCGCTGGGCGGAGGTGGTGTTCGTGACCCACTCCGCGCCGGAGCCCGCGGCCGAGTTCCGCCACGACCTGCGCGCCCGGGCGGAGCGCTTCGGCCGGAACCCTGACGACATCAAGGTGATGCCGGGCATCGTGCCGGTGGTCGCGGAGACCCGCACGATGGCGGAGGAACGCCGCGCCCTGTTGGAGAGCCTGGCGCATCCCACGGCGGGGCTGTCGACGCTGTCGTATCATCTGGATATCGACCTGGCGCGGTTTCCGCAGGACGAGATGCTGCCGGCAATGGATGTGCCGGGCGTGCAAGGCCACTACCGCGAGGTCGCGGAACTGACGCGCCGCAGCGGCATCCCGTTGCGCGAGCTGGGCCGACGGTACGGCGCGGGGCGGACGGCGGCAGGCTTCACCGGTTCGCCGACGGATGTCGTGGACAACATGGAGAAATGGCTGGCGGCGGGCGCCTGTGACGGGTTCATGATCCAGACGCCGTACATGCCCGGCGGCCTGGAAGATTTCACGCGCCTGGTGGTGCCGGAGCTGCAGCGGCGCGAGTTGTTCCGTCGGCACTATGATGGGACGACGCTGCGGGATAATCTCGGGCTGTCGCGCCCGGCGGCGTAAAGCCACGACTGCCTCCGTGGCGGCGAGCGACATGGGTGGAAGCCCATCAACCCCCAAGAAACGCCGCCCGCGCCTCATCGCTTGCCGCCAGGTCCGCGGCGCGCCCCACAGCCGCGACCTGGCCCAGCTTGAGCACCACCGCCCGAGAGCACACCCCCAATGCCTTCGCGACGTTTTGTTCCGATAGAAGAACGGCGGTGCCCCCGGCGACGATCGACGGAATGCGGCCCAGCACCTCATCGGCAAGCAGCGGTGACAGGCCCAGCGAGGGTTCGTCCAGTAACAGCAGGCGCGGCGCGTCCATCAGCGAGCGGCCGATCGCCAGCATCTGCTGCTGCCCTCCGGACAACTGCCATGCCAGCACTCCCTGGCGTTCGGCGAGCGCGGGGAACATGGCGAACATCGCTTCGATCCGCTGCGCACGCAGCCGGGCATTGCCCCAGCAGGCGACAAGGAGGTTCTCGCGCACCGTCATGCCGGGGAAGGCGCGACGGCCTTCCGGGCAGTAGCCGATGCCCAGGCGAGCGCGGCGGTCCGTGCGCAGGGCCTCGATGGGCGTGCCGTCGAACAGGATGCGGCCGGCAGCCGGGCGCAGCAGGCCGATGATGGATTTCATCAGCGTCGATTTCCCAGCGCCGTTCGCTCCTAGCAGCGCCACCGCTTCGTGCGTATCCACGGCAATGGCGACGCCGCGCAAGGCCGGCGCCGCGCCATAGCGCACTTCCAGCCCCTCGATCGACAGCAGGGTCATGACGGCGCACCCAGATAGGCCTCAATCACACGCGGGTCGGATTGCATCTCTGTGGATGTGCCGGCGGCGATCACGCGCCCCTGGTCGAGGCAGATCATGCGGTCGGCCAGAGGCGCGAGAAACGGCATGTTGTGTTCGATCACCAGCAGCCCAACACCGTTGTCCGCGATGCGGCGCAGGCGGCGCGCAAGGTCGGCCTGCTCGGCCTCACTCAGCCCGGCGGCCGGTTCGTCCAACAGCAGCAAGCGCGGCTCGGTGGCCAGTGCGCGGGCGATCTCCACCAAACGCGCGATGCCGGGCGGCAGCGCGCCGGCGGCCTCCGCAGCATAAGGCACGGCGCCCATGCGGTCGAGCAGCGCCATCGCCTGTGCCCGCGCGGCCACGCGGTCGCTTGGTCCGGCCCGCAGGGCGCTGCCAAGCCCGAGACGCGGCGCGTCCCATGCGACGGCAATGTTGTCGAGCGCCGAAAGGCCAGGCGCCAGCGCGGCGGCCTGGAACGTGCGCGCGACGCCGAGACGGGCGATGGCGTGCGGCGGGCGTCCCGCGATGTCCCGGCTGCGGAGACGCACGCGCCCCGCATCCGGCGGATAGATGCCGGTGACGACATTAAGCAACGTGGTTTTCCCCGAACCGTTCGGCCCGATCAGGCCCAGCACCATGCCCGCTTGCAGTTCCAGGGAAATCCCGTTGAGGGCACGCACCCCGCCAAAGCGCCGGCTCAGGCCGGTCAGCGCCAACAGTGGCGTTTCCCTCGGGAAAGCCTCGCGACTGTCGCCATGGAGGCCGCGAGGCGGCACCGGTGATGACGGGGCGGATGGAGGGACCCATAGGCACGCGAGCAGTCGCTCCGCGGTTTCCACCAAGCCGCCGGGCAGGGCGACGACAACCAGCAGCAGGATGCAGCCGAACGCCAGCAGGTAGTCGTCACGCAGGAAGCGTGCCCATTCCGGCAGTTCGATGATCACCACCGAACCCGCGATGGCGCCGGCAACGCGCAGGCGGCTGCCGACTACGGCGATGGTGAGGCAGGTGATCATCACGGGAAAGCCCAGCACATCAGGCGACAGCACGCCGATCGCGTGAACATAGAGCGAGCCCGCAAGCCCCGCGAAAGCGGCGCTGAGCAGAAACGCGGTCAGGCGCAGCGATCCGGTGTCGATGCCAATGGCGCGCGCCGCCACCGGATGCAGCCGGACCATGGCGAAAGCGTCGCCGAGGCGGCCGCCGAGGATGCGCCACGCAAACAGCGCTCCCATTGTCACCAGCGTCCAGACCAGCAGCAGTTGCGCCAGCCGGCCCTCGATGGGGTGGCCGAACAGCGCCGGCGGAGGCACGCCGCCAATGCCGTTGGCGCCGCCGGTCACGCTCTCCCATTGCGTCGCCACCAGCAGCGCGATCTGGCCGATCAACAGCGTCGCCAGCGCGAAATAATGCGTTTGCAGGCGCAGCACCGGGACGGCGACCAGCCATGCCAACAGGACCGGCAGGCCGATGCTCGCCGGCAATGCCGCGTCAAACGCGACGCCGTGGCGCACGGCGAGGATGCCGGAGACATAGGCGCCGACACCCATGAACGTGCCCTGCGCCAGCGACAGCGCGCCAGCCTGGCCAAAGATGAAGCCGTAGCCGAGCGCGAGCAGCGCATAAACGCCAGCGACCGTCAGCACGCGCAGGCCGTAATTGGATGCATGCGGCAGAACGAACACGGCGTAAGCGAGTGCAACCACCGCCAGCGGCACCGCGACGCCGCCTTGCGCCAACCTGGTTTGCCAGCGCGTCATGGGCGTTGTCGCGCCGCCTCGCCGAACAAGCCCCGCGGCCATGCGACCAGGATCAGCAGCACCGCGACATCCAGAACGATCGTCGAGGTCGCCTGCGAGAAAATCGTGTCCGAGGACGGTACCCGCAGCAGCGCGGGAATCAACAGCGGCAGGCTGGGATACAGCACTTCGAACGCCGCGATCAGCAGCGCGCCCGCGACCGCGCCCCGGATGCTGCCCCAGCCGCCGATCACCACGGCGATGTATGCCTTGATCATGTAGTCCCCGCCGGAACTCGGGGTGACGAAGAAGGCATTCGACAGCAGCAGCCCGGCCGCCCCGGCGAGTGCGGCGGCGACGGCGAAGGTGCCCGCGATCATGCTGTCCACGGGGATGCCGATCGCCATCGCGATGTCACGGTCCTGCGCGGTTGCGCGCAGCCGGCGGCCGAACTGGGTGTGGGTGAACAGCGTGTGGAGCGCCGCGATCAACAAAGCCGCGACGCCGATGATGGCAAGCGACTGGACGCTGGTGTCGACGCCGGCAAAGCGCACGCGCCCGGCCCCGAGCAGCGGGGGGGTGGCGACCGGCTCAGCGCCGAACAGCCGGTTGGCGACGTTCTGCAGGATGATGCCGACGGCGATGGTGCTGATGAACACTGCCTCGGCCGGCCGGCGGCGCAGCGGCATGTAGGCGACCAGCGCGACCATCACGCCCAGCGTAGCCATGCCGGCCAGCAGCATCGGCAGCAGCATGAGGCCCGGAACATGCAGCGTGTTCGCCAGCAGCGCCGCCGCGAAGCCGCCAGCCATGACCAGGTCGCCCTGCGCGAAGTTGACCGCACCCGTCGCGTTCAGGATCAGCACGAAGCCGAGCGCGACGAGCGCATAGGCGGCGCCGAGCGCCAGCACCTCGACCAGCAACTGCGCGGAGGCCATCGATCCAGCGTCAGGGCGTTGCGGGAAAGTCGTAGTGCCTGGCGACAACCGGCACGCGGGAGGCGCCATTGAAACATATGATGACCGCCGAATGCGCCATGTTGCCGTGGCCGTCGGACTTGTATGTCATCGCCACGCCCTTGTAACTGTCGGTGGACAGCGCCTTGGTCACCGCCTCCGGCGTGGTGGCGCCCTTGGCGACCGCCTCCAGCGCCATCATCGTGGCGTCATACTGACCCAGGCCGAAGCCGTCCGGCTCCGTGTGGAAAGCGGCACGATAGCGCGCCAGGAAATCCTGCATTGCCGGCGTCTCGGCCGAGATCGGCGACGATCCGGTTTCGGCGCAGATGCCCTTGATCTCTGGCGGGTCAAGCAGCGCCACCGTAGCCGGCTGCGACAGCGCGGAGCCGGCGACGATCGGCAGGCGGATGTTCATGGCCGAAATCGCCTTGAGGAACAACGCGGTGGGCCCGCCATGCAGTTGCAGCAGCAAAGAGTCCGCGCCGGCGGCGACGGCTTTGGCGATCACCGGCTGCATGTCCTTCACGCCGACATCAAGCGCATCCTCGTACGCCGGTTTCAAGCCGGCGGCAGCGAGTGCGGCCAGGATTTCCGCATGCCCGCTCTGGCCGTAGGCAGTGGTCTGATACAGCACGGCGGGCTTCTGGATGTGATGCGCCTCGATCGCGTACCGCACCTGCGCGCCCTTCACCACGCTGTCGGCGGGAAAGAAGCGGAAGACATACGGATTGCCCTTGCGGGTGATGTCGGCGGTGCCCGACATGGTGATCAGCGGCACTTTCTCTGCCTGCGCGATCGGCAACATGGCCAGCACCTGCGTGCCCAGCATCGAGGCGACAGCGACCGTCACGTCACCGTCCGACAGCGCCCGTTCCAGCGCGTTGACAGCGCCTTCGGGCGATGTCCCCGTGTCGGTCACGGCAAACTGCGGCCGCACGCCCGCCGGCGGTGTCTGCAACGCAAGCAACGCGCCGT
>CAXTXZ010000022.1:12749-14794 GCA_964248015.1 uncultured Rhodopila sp.
CGCATCCCGTCCTTCAGCGGATCGGCAACGACATCGTCGAACACCTCGGACACTGCGTTCAGCGTCGGGTTGGTTTTGGCGACGGCCGTCGCGGCCTGTGCCGCAAGTTCGGCCGGCATCACTTCGCCTTTGCGCACGCGCTCTGCCGGCGCCGTCGCACCATGTCGCGCCCATTAATCCCAACTCATCACCACGGTCATGCAGGGTCGTTCCCGATGTGGAAGCCAACGACTCTAGCGCCTGGACCGCGAAACGCGAAGGGATGCGCGGGGCGGGCTGTGAAGAAGTCGAAACGCCGACGGCAATGTCGTCCGTTTCGAGGTTGCCATCACCCCTCATTAGGTGCGCCCCTGGTGTCAAGGCAGGGGAAAACAACGACCGCCGTCCAGCGGGCCAGCAATGGCGTCCTCGCGATCCGGGCGCGCAGCGGCATCTGCTCCTCGGCGGCAAGGGCTACGACATAGCCGCGGCGATGAAACAGCATGGCATTCACCAAGCCAAGTCCGACAGCAACGAGCTTCGGTGCCCAATAGGTCTGTGTCCCCACATGCACCGGATCAAACAAAAATAGCGCCATGCCGGTCATGGCCGCGACAGCGAGGGCGACCCAAAGACAGCGCAGGACATGCAGGGCGAACGCCCACGGCGGCACCATTCCGCGCCAGCCTATCAATCGGAAATCGAGCAGGCCGGCCGGCTCCGCAATATTGTCATCAGAGGCCATGGCATGTACGCCAATTTAGCCGCAAGAAGCTATAACCTTAATAGTTTCAGGCGGGCATATTGCATACGCAGAGTGTCTCATCCCCTCCGCCAACTATCTATGATTGTTAAAAATCAATAGTTTACGTCCTTACTGCATGGTGTTGCTCGCCTATGGACAGCCTCCGACCAAAGTTCGTCGGAGTGCCGCCCAATGCCAAGCAATCACCTACCTGATCCAGCATCGCCGCAAGTGCGTGGCGCGGATGACGGTGCCCGCCGGCATGCGCCATCCAATCGGACAAAGCCCGTTTCGGATCAGCAGGGCGGGAGCGATCCCGCGTGGCGCAAATCAAATCAGCGCTCCAGCGTGTAGCGCAGGGCCATTGTCACGGTGATCTCGCCCTGCGGCATGGCGGCCGGAAGCGGCGGGACGTGGGCGTTGCGCAGCATGGCGAAGGCAGCGCTGTCCAAGACGTCGAACCCGCTGCCGTGCGCAACCGCGACGTCGATGACGTGGCCGTCCCGCGCGACGACAAAGCGAAGGGAGACGGTGCCCTCCTCGTGGCGCGTCCTGGCTGCCTCGGGATAGGATTTGTGCGCCTGGAGCCAGGCGGCGAGGGCGTCCTGCCAAGCTGCCGTGGCGTTTGTCGCGGCGGCGGATGCGGCTGCCGTGGCCTGCGAAACGGGCGGGGCGGCAGGCAACGCCTGATCCGCCTCGGGCTGGGACCGGGGCAACGTCCGTGGCGTGGCGTGTTGCGGCGGCCGTGAGACATGCTGTGGCTCAGGCTGATGCGGCGCCGGCCTGACCTCGGGCGGCACGGCATCGGGCGATGGCGAAGCCGCCGCCGGAAGCGTCGTTTCCATCGGCGGCGTTGGCAAAGCCGGGATCGCCTCCGAGGGCGCCAGGTCACTTGGCGCGTCGCCGCGGGGGACAGGGGACAGGTTCAGCGCGGACGGCGGCGCAGCCTCGGTCGCGACAGAGGGCGCTGGGATCATCGGCGCAAGGGCTGGCGGCGACGGGTCCGGCTCGGCCGGCGCAATGGTTGCGTCGGGGGGCGCTGGATCGGCTGGATCGGGCGGCGGCGCATCTGGCGGCGCCTCGGCGTGAGTGACAGGCTCTGGCGGCGAGGAGGCCGAGCTGTCCGGCGCTGTCGGCGCGGCCGGGGCCGGAGCGGGCGGCGTTTCCAGGACGACCGTCATTTCGAGCGGCGGCGGGATCGGATGGTTGGCATGGCCGGCCCACAGGAACAGCGCGATGACGCCGCCGTGCATCGCCAACGCCAGGAGCAGCGGCCGCGCCTTGAAGAGTGGCTGTCGCGTTGGGTGTTGCCCGGCGGGGC
>CAXTXZ010000022.1:14804-15992 GCA_964248015.1 uncultured Rhodopila sp.
TCGCGGACCCGTGATGGCAGCAGCGCTATATTTCTCCGGGTAGAGCGTTAAGCTTTGCAACATTCTGCAACGCATGTCCAACCAGGCAACTGGCGGTCGGTGGCGCAGGCTAACAACCGACGGGGCCTGTAACAATGGGGCGAACGCACAGCCGGCAGGATCGCTGCCTGCCTGGAACGACTGCACACGGAAAAGATCTTATGCAGCGTCAGGCGCTGCTGCTGAGCGCGGCGCTGCTTAGCGCTGGCTGCCTGGGTATGGGGCACGCTTGGGCGCAGGCAACGGCGCCGCAACAGGCGGGAACGCCACAGTCCGGTGGGAGCGTGGACGTTGGAACGGTTCCGGTTACCGCGCCGGCGCCGGGTGGCCTGACCATTGGTCAGCCGGCTAATGCCGAAGGCATCAACAACCCGATCGTCACTCGCCAAACCACAGGCAGCAAGGCCAACGTTCCGCTGACCGATGTTCCACAGGATGTCATCATCATTCCGCAAAAACTTATTGAGGACCGCGACATCGAGAGTGTCTCGGGCGGTTTGCGCGATATCGCCGGCTACGCGCAAGGAGGGAAGCCACCGTATACCCTGCAAGGCAACTACGGCAATATTCGGGGCTTCTCGATCAGCGAATATCTCGAAAACGGATTGTTCGACAGCACCAACGCTGCCAATGTTCCCTATCTCGGTAATGCCGAGCGCATCGAGGTGCTAAAGGGGCCGGCGGCGCTACTGTATGGCGCTACCGTTGGCAGCATTGGTGGCATCGTCAATACGATCACTAGAAAGCCGCTGCTTGAGCCATCATACACAGTTGGGACGGTCTTCGACACGCACGGCCGCATAGGCGGTTATGTTGATTTTTCGCAGCCATTGACTGCCGACAAAACCTGGGCGCTGCGCTTCATTGGCGACCTGCAGAACAACCCAACCTTCGCACAGAAATCTGACCAGAAGACTGGCAACTTCACCATCACGCTACAAGGCAAACCGCGCGACGACACGGCGCTAACAGTCGTCGTTGAGCGCGTGGAGAATGATTACAACCAATACTGGGGTGTGCCAATCTATGCCATTCCAGGCAGCCATTTCAACATAAGCGCCAATCCCACGACCACGGCCAACTCGCCGCAGCGCGACATCGGCTACCGTGTGCAAATTGCGTTAGACCACGAATTCAATCCGGATTGGG
>CAXTXZ010000023.1:0-1023 GCA_964248015.1 uncultured Rhodopila sp.
GCCATCGCGCCCAAGCGCGATTTCCTCAACCAATTTGCGGGTCATGGCGTCGCCGAAGGTGGCGAAATCATGCACCTCGACCACGAAATTCCCAGGGCCGCCGGTTACGTTCTCCCGGTAATAGTTGGCCAGGCCGCCAGGCGGTTGGACATGCGCGAAGGTCCACGACACCGGATGGTCGTTGATGATCGCCAGCCCGTTGATGGTGATGCCGGCCTTGACGGCATCGTCACGCGCTTCGGCAACCTCGCGGCCAGCGTTGTTGGTGCCGTCGCCACAGACATCGATCACGTGCCGGGTCGCGTTGAGCCTGGCTCCGCTCAGGAGCTGCGCCGCCTGATCTATGCCGGCGCTGATTGATGTTCGTCCCCAGAACGAGCGCGGCGCGGCGGCAAGGTTGTCAATGAAGGCCTGAGCCGACCCGCGGTCGCGAATGACGGCCCAATCCAGCACGGTGCGCACCTCAAAGCTGCTCGCGAACTCGACATAGGCCACCGCGATTCGACCGGTTGGGCCGCCTTGTATGGCTTCCAGCACCTTTTGGTTGACGAACGCGCTGGCATAGCCGTCCTTCTCCAGCTTGAATTCGCTGTCGTCGATGCTTCTCGAGACATCGGTGACCAAAACAAGCGCCACATCAACGTCATCCGCTCGCGCGGACGGCGCCGCGCACAGGGGCCACAGAATGGCAGCCAGCAAAATCCAGGCAACCCGAGCCATTGGAGCAGCCTCCCGTCCTTGATTTGGCGCACGATCAGACGCCTTCGCGCATCGCCTCGTCAAAGGAAATTCATGCGCCGCCATGCGCGGCCCGCCCCGCCTACTGGCTCGCCCAGACGATGCGGTGCAGCCACGCCACGTTGATCAGGTCGAAACTGTAGTCCGGATGCTCCGGGTTCAAGCTCTTCAACTCCACCCGACGCGCGGAGCGACGCGTCAGTTGCTTTGCCATGACCTGGCCGTCCGTTATCCGGACCACAACCCGGTCACCGCGCCGGATCGGGGCGGGCGGCGGGACGCGCC
>CAXTXZ010000023.1:1033-4115 GCA_964248015.1 uncultured Rhodopila sp.
CTGTGGCTGGCCCATCCCGGGGCCGCCGGTACCCCCCCCCACCACGCGCCCCCCGCGCCGCCGCGGCGGGCAAGGCGATACGATCACGACATCGCCATCACGAAACACAGGTTCCATCGATTCACCGCTGATTTCCAGCGCGTAAGCATTGGGATCAGCGATTTCCGGCAAGCTGACCTCGTCCCAACTGCCGCCGACCGGATAGCCGCCGTCATCAAAGTAGCCTTCGCCCCCTGCCTGCGCCAGGCCGATCAGCGGCACCCGCCGGCTGGCGCCCCGGTTGCCCATGCCGGTGGCCAAGGCACGCGCGCCAGACACAAGTGACGAGAAGCTTTCCAAGCTGGCGCCCGTTGCATCCAGAACCTTGGAGACACTTTCGGTGCTCGGCCAGCGCGCTCGCCCGTCCGGCATCCGACGCTTGGATGGATTGAACGTCGTCGCATCCAGCCCGGATCGCTTCGCCAGCCCGGAAGCAGACAATCCGTTTTCCGCCGCGAGCGTGTCGATCGCCCGCCAGACATCTTCATGCTTCATCTGATCAACTCCAACGGCCCAACGTTGGAATGGTGGTAAATGATTTTTCTAGGAATTGCTACCCTTGGAAATAGGAATATGAACCATATTTACTTACGATAGTATGCAACCTATGGTTACATCCCGCAGTGTTTTCCTCCGCGCATAACATCACGGAATCGTTTTTATGTCGATTGCTGCTCGTCAACCCCGCCCGGTTCGTCTTGCTCCCGTTGCGCCTATCCCTCATTGTCAACCTTTCAGCAACGCGGAAGAGGCTTGGTTCTGGACCATGGCAGCCCTGATCGCTCGGCGGGAAGGGGCTCGTTACACCGCAAATCAAGGATTAACGGCGCGTCCTTGCGATCCGGACGATGTCATCAAATGCCTGGATGCCTTGTTCCGCCAGAAACGTGTCACCCTGGCGCATGCCCGTGTCCTGCGCATTTGGGGTGAGCGCCAAATCGCGCCAAGTCCGGCGGTGGTCGCGGAACATAACGACCATAGGTTGTGGTTAGAGGCCCTTGAAAGATTGCAATGGCCTTTGCAAGGAAAAGGAATCGTGGCCTGACGTTAACAATTAGGAAAAATGTCATTGACATCTCCCGCTATTTTCCCCTAATGTTCCTTCATCAACGGGCTACCTGCGTCCGACGATGATCTCCCCTTAACCTTTTTGGCCGTCACCTTCGGGTGACGGCCTTTTTTTTGGAAGGACGCCGCCATGGCCTTCGCCATCCGCAACCTGTCGGTTCTCGCGTACGCCAACGGGTTCACGCTCTGGCACTACAAGTCAGGCAAGGACGCGCTGGGAACCGTCGCATCGGGAAATTACCTGGCCGATGCCAGCGACATGCTGACTGTTGGCGACCTGATCATGGTCACCGCCGCTGACGGCGCGCGCATCCTTTGCGTCACGCTTGCCGATGTTGAAACGGTCATCACCGCGCCCCTGGCGTAGCTGCCGCCCGCTTCAGCACCTCGGTTGCATGACGCTGCTGCCCGGCGCTGGTCAGCCTGAAGCGACCGTTCGGCAGCCGCTCGCACAGGCCCATCGCCGTGAGCCGACGCTGGCAGGCGTCGTCGCTCAGCCCATCCGGGCGACCCGCCTCGCCGCACAGGAAAGCCCGGTGCAGCGCCGCTCGGCAGCAGCTTTCCAGGTAAGGGTCATTCCACACGGCTGATACATTTGTCATGCGACGCGGGAACGCAAGCCTGCCGCGCGGACGGCCAAGGCCTGGATGCCGCCAACATTGTCTACATCCCAAAGGACACGAGCATGAAAACGCCAGCCGGCGCGAGGTTATCGCAAGATGCCGCGACCCGTCCCGTTGCGCTGCGCGGCCCGACGCACGCCCGGCCAGCGGGATCAGCGCGCCTGGTTGCCCTGATGACGCCGAAATGCCGGTGATCGCGAGCCCGGAGTTCACAGCCAGCCTGATCGGCATGCTGCTCGGGGCCGCAGGCGCAATGGCCCGCTGGTTCTCCGAGATCGTGCAAGGCAACGCAAAATGGGTGGCGCTGCACTTCGCGTTCATTCTTCTGGTGGGGGCCTTCATGGGCTACATGGGCACAGCGGTAGCGGAGGCCAGCGGAGAGCCGCAATGGGCCAATGTCCTGTCCGGCTCGCTCGGCGCCTCCGGCGCCTTCGGCTTCGACATCATCATTAAACGCATCATCAAGATGTCCGGCCTATGACCAAAACATTGTTCGACCTGTTGCTGCTGTCGCTGTTTCTCCTGAGCATGACAACAGTCGCGGCACTGCGCTCGCTTGCCATGCTGGTGGCGACGAACGCAGTCATGATTTTTTGCGTGCCAATGCTGGGTGGCCCTGTTTTTTCAGCGTTTGGCTACTCCACCAACATAGGGCACATCTTCTTTGCCGTGCTGATGTACGGCGTAAGTTTAAAGCTGCTCCTTTACGGCGCAGATGAAGCATACAAGTCTGTCAGCAACACCCTGTTTGCCTTGTCGATCGCCTTTGGTTCAATTTTCTTGCTTGAACATGCCCATGTGTTAAGCCCTTTGTTCGGCACCAGGATTAGAATCTTTGGCGCGGCCTTCATCGCATTCTGGCTGGCGCAGTCGGGTTACATCGTGCTGCTTTCCCGCATCGTGAAGCATCAGTCCATCCTGGGCATTGCCGTCATAACCATTCTTATGCAGGCATTGACGAGCGCGGTGTTTTTCCCTTGCGCCTTTGCCGGCGACTTGCCCCCGCGCTTGTTGCTGGAATTCGGCCTGGTCGGATGGATCACCAAGTCGGCCGTTGTTGTCATCTCGATTCCGTTCCTCGCCTTTATCTTCTTGAAGCGCCTTGACCGTCCCGCGGAGGCGGAATGATCCGCTGGCCCCCGTTCTTTCGTCACTCTGGCAAGCTATGGCGGATCGCCGAAGGGCCGAAAGGTCCGGAGGCGTGAATCTGCTTAAAGCAGATCCTGTTCAGGTTGCTTACCTGAACGGGTGAAGATGCTTGCTGAAACAATATCCTGGAGTTTTCCCGTGAGCCAATGCGAACGGAAAAAGCTCTAGGTGACAATGAGCCATGGCACGTCGCAGTCCAGTTG
>CAXTXZ010000023.1:4125-9479 GCA_964248015.1 uncultured Rhodopila sp.
CGGGGCCCGGTGGGGCCCGCGCCGGGCCCCCGCCCCCCGCGCCTCGAATCCCTGCGCCCGCCTGCGTCTGGAAGGATACCCAATGGACATCAATGATGCTGGCGAACCGCGGCTCGGAACAACCACCGGCGCGCACGCGCCACTGGCGGCCTCAGGGCCCAGCGCAATGAACGGGTGCATGTCTTGACCCTTCTTACGCTTCTCGTCGAGCACTCGGCCGTGGTCTGGGCTGTGCTGTCCGGCCTTGCGAGTGGCTGCGGCGCCATGTTCATCCGGGTCAGACGAATCAACGCCTCGATTGAGCGCATGCGCCTCAAGACCAACGCCGAGGCGGCCGCGGCCGAAGTGGCGGAGCGTGCCGCCTTCCGGGCCGCATTGATGGCTGAAATCGGCGCGGTGCGCCTCATGATGAAGGAATGCGAGACCGAGCGGGAAACCCTGCGCGAACGGCTTGCGACAACAGAGGCGCAGATCCTCGTGCTGAAGGCGTCCAACGAAATCATGGAGAAATGGGTGGCGTTTTTCCGTGATGGCGTCGCGCCGCGCGCCGCCGGGTCGGGCAGCGCATCCGACCGGTATGCGCAAACCTGACGACGGCATTTGATCCTTGGGCATCATGGCGGCACGGGAACAGGCTTGCATTCGCCCTTCCTGCCGCGGACGGTTGCGGGCATAAGCCGACTTGATGCTGTCGCTCCTGCCCACCGTGGCGCTTCCCGCCCTGCGGCGTCTTGATCCTGAACGCGCGCACGGGCTTGCGCTTCGCGCTTTGTCTTTGGGGCTGGCGCCGAGCGCGCGCGGGACGGACGATCCGCGGCTGGCAGTGGCTGCTTTGGGGAAGCGGTTTTCAAACCCGATTGGCCTTGCCGCCGGCTTCGATAAGAATGCCGCTGCCGGACCAGCCCTCCTGCGGCTCGGCTTTGGCTTTGTGGAGTTCGGCACCGTCACGCCGCTGCCGCAGACCGGCAACCCACGGCCCCGCATTTTCCGCCTGTCAGAAGATGGCGGCATCATCAACCGCCTCGGCTTTAACAATGACGGCCTCGCCGTCTTTCTCCGCAACCTCGCGAAGCTGTCGCCGCGCGCTGTCCCGCTGGGCGCCAACGTGGGCATCAACAAGGTGGGCGCCGACCCGGTGCGCGACTATCCCGCCCTGGTCGAGGCGGTCGGCGCACAGGTCGATTACGCTGTGATCAACGTGTCGTCACCCAACACGCCGGGCCTGCGTGACCTGCAGGCCGAGACGCAGCTTCGCGCCATTCTTCACGCCGTTGCCGCCGTGCCCAACCGGCCGCCGATCCTAGTGAAAATCGCTCCGGACCTTTCTCCGGACGGCCTCGCGTCCGTGGTGGAAACCTGCGCGGGCGCTGGGGTCCAGGGATTGATTGTCGGCAACACGACGATCTCCCGTCCCATTGGCCTGGCCTCGGCGCATGCGGCGGAGGCTGGCGGTTTGTCCGGAATGCCGTTGCGCTCGCTCGCCACCGCCATGCTGGCGCGCGCCTTCCTTCTGGCGCGCGGCCGGCTCGTCATGATCGGCGCGGGCGGCGTCTTCAGCGGCGCCGACGTGCTGGCGAAAATGCAGGCCGGCGCTTCCCTTGTGCAGCTTTACACCAGCTTCGCCTATTCCGGCCCCGCCCTGATCCCGCGTCTGAAGAAAGAGTTGCTGGCCGCGATGGATGGCGCTGGACTGGCCAACGTGGCGGATGCGGTCGGCACGCGCGCCCAGTCCCTGGCGGAGCAAGGCTGAATGGAACATCACTCCGGCTTCGAGGCCCTGAGCGATCGCTACAGCGGGTTCATCCTGGACCTGTGGGGCGTGATCCATGACGGCGTGAACGCGTTCCCGCATTCCATCGAAACACTGAAGCGCCTCAAGAGCGCCGGGAAGCGGACACTCCTGTTGTCCAACGTCCCCCGCCCCAGCGCGGCGGTGCGGACAATGATGCGGCGCATGGGCATCGGCGACTCCCTCTACACCGGCATCCTCACGAGCGGAGAGGCGGTTCGCCAGGCGTTGCAGGCTCCGCCGGACCTATGGTGGGCGGAACTCGGGCCGCGGGTGTTTCATCTTGGCCCGGCACGTGACCGGCCCATCCTGGAAGGTCTGCCGCTGACATTGGCCGAAACCCCTGCCGCCGCGGATTTTGTCCTCAACACCGGCCCCGACGATCATCGCAATCCAACCGACATGACTGAATTCGAGGCGATTCTTCAGGATTGCGCGCGTCACCGGCTGAAGATGATTTGCGGCAATCCCGATCTTGAGGTCATTCGCGGCGGCGTGCGCGTGCTTTGCGCGGGCGCCCTGGCTGTCCGCTATCGGGCGCTGGGCGGTGACGTGCGCTCTCTTGGCAAGCCTGATCCGGCGATCTATCAGCCGGTGCTGGAACAACTCGGCCTTCCGCCGGAGGCGGTGCTGGCAGTCGGCGACTCACTCCATACCGACATAGCCGGTGCAACAGGCGTGGATTTGGCGGCGTGCTGGGTTCTCAGCGGCATCCATGGCGCCCAGCTTTCGGACGGCCTGGGCGGTTTCGACACGGCCAAGGCAGAGGCGGCGGCCGGTGCCGCCGGGCTCGCGCCGGTCGCGACCGTGCCGCGACTGGTCTGGTAGACCTGTTGCGGATCGCCAGAGGGCCGAAACGGCCCGAGGCGTGAATCTGCTTAGGAAACAACGAATCATGGCGCATCGCAGTCCCAATGGCTGCGCTGCGCCATGGGCGTCCGCCAAATTCATCCGTCAGCGTTCCGCGAAACCTGCTTCAAGATCGGCGTTTTCACCTTCGCCGTTCGCCACCGCGCGAAGCTGGTTCAGCAGAACCTGCAGTTCCCGGATCGTAAACGGCTTGCGTAACAGCCCTGCCAGTTGGCCCGCCGCGATATCCGCGTCCGACAGCTCGGCATAACCCGTCACCAATGCGATTGGAGCCGAAAGGCCACGCTCCCGCAGGGCACGGGCCAGTTGAAGCCCGTTCATCCCAGGCATCGCGTAATCCAGCAGCATGAACTTCGGCGGCGGGGTCAGCTTGTCAACCAGCGCAAGAGCTTGCTCGCCACCCGCGGCCTGAACAACCTCGCAGCCGAGGTCACGCGCCATTTCCACGGTGACCTGGCGCACCGCGGTGTCGTCATCCACGATCAGCACCAGGTCCGCGGGCAGGGCGGCCGGGCGGTTTGCCGGTTGCGGAACAGGTGGCGGAGCCGCGTCCTCGGTTTCAGGAGCGCGTGGCAGCCACAGGATGACCTGCGTGCCATTGCCCGGCGAACTGTCAAGCGTGACACCGCCGCCCGATTGACGCGCCATGCCATACACCTGGCTCAAGCCCAGTCCGGAGCCAGCGCTTGGGCCTTTTGTTGTAAAGAAGGGATCAAACGCGCGCGCCTTGACCTCCGGCGTCATGCCGGTGCCGGTGTCGGATACGCATACCCGCACATAGGCGCCTGGCGAAAGTTCCCCCTCCAGCGTCGCAACCCCGGCTTTCGGCGCGATCTTGACGTTGCTTGTGATGATTGTCAGGCGGCCGCCCTCCGGCATCGCGTCGCGCGCGTTCAGGCAGAGGTTCAGGATGGCCGCTTCCACCTGGCTGGGGTCCACCATGGCGGGCCAGATATCATCCGCCAGTTCCGGCAAGACTTGAATCCGGCGTCCCAGCGTGCTGGTGGCTAAAGTGATAAGCTCCCGCAACAGCGCGTTGATGTCGGTGGGCCGGAAAGCCAGTCGCTGGCGGCGGGAGAAGGCAAGCAGGCGGGACGTGAGTTGGCCGCCGCGCTGCACCGCGCCTGTCGCCCGCTCGATCAGTTTCAGCAACCGGTCGGTGTCAGCTTGCGTCCAGCCGCTGCCGGCTTGCGAGACGCGCCTTTCCATGAGTTCCAGATTGCCCAGGACCGTCGCGAGCATGTTGTTGAAATCATGCGCGATGCCGCCAGCCAATTGCCCCACGGCCTGAAGCTTTTGCGCCTGATGCAGAGCCGCCTCGGTCTTCTCCCGCCCGGCGATCTCGACTTGCAGGCGGTTGTTGCTCTCGGACAGTTCGCGTGTGCGTTCCGCAACCTGGGATTCAAGGTAGCTGGATTGCAGCCGGCGCTCCATCTCCCGCGCCTGCAGCCCAGCCGCCATGGCATTGAAGGACACCGCAAGCGCGGCGAACTCCGACCCGGCGTCCGTCAGGCTGGCGCGGGCGTTCAAGTCGCCCTCGCGCCATCTGCGGGCCGCCTGGAGAAGCGTCTCCGTTGGCTGGAAGATAAATCGCCGGCCGGCGACCCAGGCAAGGACAAGCGCGATAAGCGCGGCGCCGCAGATCACCGCCAGGTCTTGGTAATTCGCGTGATCGATGTCGGCGGCAATCCCTGACAAGGGCAGCGCTTCCATGACGGCGATGCCAGTGGCTGGAAGGCTGGGGACATAGCCAGCCAGATAGGCGTTTCCATCCCGATCCGTGACCGTGGCGACACCCGGCGCTTCCCGGCTTGCCAGCGGGCGCAGCCAGTCGGGCAACGGCGCGGTCGGCGAACCGTCCGCGGGAGGCATCTGACCCAGGATGCCGCCAGCACGATCAGTGATGTAGAGCAATGCGGCGGTTGTTGACGTGGATCGCTCAGTGCGCGCGGCTTCGAGATGCTTGGCGAGCCAGCTCACGCTCAGCCCGGCGACCAGCACCCTGGGTTCGCCATCCGAGGCGGCAATGGCCATGCGCACCGCGACAGGCAAAACATGGTCCGCGTCACCGGCATCCGAGGCAATGACCTGGCCAATCGCCACATCCCGCGTATTAAGCAGGTCGGCGGCCCATGGCGCATGCAACGCAATCGGTCGCGTCGCCGCGCCCGCGGAGGCGCAGAGCGATGTTCCGTCCGCCGGCGAGTAAAGCGCCAGGAAGCGGTATTGCGGCAGGCTGTGTTGCAGCGCCGTCAAGCGTTCGTCACAACGCTGGCCAGCGGTTTTGATGTCAGCGGACTGCCCTGCCACCGCGGCAAGTTGACGGCCGCTGTCGATGATGCTGGCCATGTCGGCATTGACCAGTTCCGCCTGGCGAAGGACCAGCGCGCCAAGCTGATCCCGGCGTTCAGCAAAAAGATTCAGTTGGGAGTAGATCTGCGCCGTCAGGATTGGCAGCAGGCATCCCAGTATCAGAAGCACAAGTCGCGTCGAAAGTTTCATGAATCCAAGCCCAGGCCCGCCGCTCTACAACAATGGGTGCTTGTGTCTTTCAACGAATGATCCTTGAAGGCCTTTCAAACCTTGCCGCCCGTTGCTGCTCCGACACATTTAAGCTTATCGCGTGGTCGCCGGGTCGTAGGCTACCAACAATCAAGAGCTAAGAACACAAACTTGTGCATGCCTGACATGGTAA
>CAXTXZ010000023.1:9579-15871 GCA_964248015.1 uncultured Rhodopila sp.
TTAAATCCCGCCTCCGGCGTGGCGCCCAGCGTCACTTGAGCGGCACGCTGACGCTGATGCCAGGAGTTTGGATCGGCTTGCGATCCTCCGTTGATTGATAGCGGGAGCCGGGGGCGAAACCCTGGCTAGGATCATACTGCCTTGCACGATACAACCTTACATTAACGCTGGGGCCATCGGATGACCGCGCGACAGGGGGACGAGCATCGACATTTGGCACAGGGGCCGCTTCGTCGGCGGGCGGACGGGCCGGCGGGACCGGCGGGACCGGAAGATCCTGCGCCATTGCGGATCCACCCATGACAATGCATACGATCGACAGCAGATTTCTCATGAGCAGGATTCATTCGCAGGTTTAGGGCCTGATGGCAATGGATGCTCGCCACGTTGGTCGTCCCAAGGGTTGCCAACCGGCCTGCCCAACGCGCCTTCCCCCGTGGCCCGCCACGCTTCAAGGGCCCATCGCACCGATGGGAACGCAATGTCGTCCCACGGTATGTCCTCCCAATGGAACAGGCGCACCTCCAGGCTTTCAATGCCGGCGCGAAAGGCAGGCGAGGCGGGATCAGCGAACCGGGCCCGGAAAATGACCTGAACCTGGCCAATGCGGGCAATGCTGAAAACACCAAGGATGCCGTCTATCTTGATGACGGCGTCAGCTTCCTCCTTGGCTTCGCGTGCGGCGCCCTCATCCAGGGTTTCGCCCAGTTCCAGATAGCCAGCGGGCAGCGTCCAAAAGCCGGCACGGGGCTGAATGGCCCTGCGGCACATCAACACGGCGCCGCCCGTCACGATGACAGATCCAACCACGACCTTAGGGTTCTCATACGCGACGAAGCCGCAATCGGCGCATATCATGCGCTCGCGATTGTCACCCTCAGGAATGCGTGGAACAAAAGACGCCATAACCTGAGCGTGACCCGTTGGCTCGTGAGGATCAAGCCCGTTTCCGTGTGCGTGCCCCTTCAACTTCCGTCAATGGCGGGATTTGCTGTCCTGCATGTCACGTACGCCACACTTTGCTTGATGTTACACAAAAATATCGAGCAGCGTGCCTCTACGGGGATGCCGCCCAGTCACCGCGGAGGCAATCTGGCCTTCCCTGGCCGAAGTCCTGCTGGCTGAGGCAGGCGGCGGCTGCGGCTTCGAAGGCCGAATGGGCTGTATCAATGAAAGCTGACCAAGTCGGCTGATCGTGCTCGCCAGCCAATTGAACGTGGCGGGTGACAACATGCGAACAGGTTAAGGCACGATGTTTTAACCAAAGGTTAAGGCTCTTGTCACGCATGCATGTGATTGATGATGTCACGCAAGGTTTGCGCGGAATCAGTTAAAACCCTTTCCAATTCCGATGTCGCGGAGGCTTGGATCGAAAGTATGTTGCCTTCCCGTGCTGCCTCCAAGATGTTGCGAAGGCGCCTTTCCAGGAGAGACATGCCATAACCAGCAGCGACACCTACCATCGTGTGGCTATGGGCTATGATTGCTCCAGATACCCCCTCCGCTACGGCGCGATGCAAGGCTGGCAAGCGTTGATGGAGGTCCAGAAGGCATTCCTCCACCAGATCGGCGAATGTCTCGGGCGACAGGTTTGTCCGAAGCTCCTTGATGCGATGGGACGACAGCAAGGGTCCGCTCCGGTCCGGGCCATCCAGCAACGGTGCCCGCCGTGACAATGCGGCGCCGGCCGAACAGCCCGCCCAGACATGCTTGCGCAGGACAGTCAGCAATCCGGCCAGGGTCATCGGTTTCCCAAGCAGCC
The DNA here is from genome assembly GCA_964248015.1 of uncultured Rhodopila sp. Taxonomy (GTDB): domain Bacteria; phylum Pseudomonadota; class Alphaproteobacteria; order Acetobacterales; family Acetobacteraceae; genus Rhodopila. The sequence continues at coordinate 11,342 of CAXTXZ010000023.1, forward strand.
CATCCATGCCGGATGCCTTGAAGGCTGCCTCGTCCTGGCCGGACGTATTGGCGGTCAGCGCGATGATCGGCGTCAGGCCGGCCGGCGCGGGCAGCGTCCGCATGATCCGCGTTGCTTCCTGACCGCCCATGCCTGGCATGAAAATATCCATGAGAACAAGGTCGTAGGGCGTTCGCCGAACGGCCTTGATCGCGGCTTCGCCGTCGCAGGCGATATCCACGAGATGCCCTTGCCGCCGCAGCAGGATGGCGGTGATCAGTTGGTTTGCAAGGACGTCTTCCACCAGGAGAATACGGGTTCGCGGCAATGGGCGCCGCCAGGTCGGCTCCGCCGGCACGCCAGGGGCTAGCGCCGCCAGGCATGGGTCTGTTTGCAGCCCTGGCCTCGCGGCATGGAGCGGCAAGGCTGAAAAAGGCAACGTGATCCAGAACACGTTGCCTCCCCGCCCAATGTCGCCGCTCCAAGGGTCGCAGCCAATGCTTCCTCCCAGCAGGACCATCAACTGGGAGCAAATCGACAAGCCAAGCCCCGTTCCAACCATGTCAGCGCCGTCCGCGCGGTCAAGCCGGGAGAACGGCCGGAACAGCCGCCCTCGCGCCTCGGCGCCTATCATTGGACCAGGGTCCTTCACCAGCAGCTTGATGGCGTTGTCCTGGCTGGCGTCCGCTTCGACAATGAGCCTGATTTCCCCCGGATGCGCATACTTCACCGCGTTGGAAACCAGGTTGAGGAGCACCTGGCGAAGCCGAGCGGGATCGCTCAGCAAGATCGTTGGCACGCCGTCAGCGATGTCGATGTGAAAGCTGATGCGTTTTTCCGCCGCCTGGGCGGCGAACATGTCGACACAACCCTCCAGCAGCGGCCGAAGCTCGAAAAGGCTGGGCCGAATGGACAGCTTACCAGCCTCGATCTGCGACAGGTCCAGGATGTCGCTGATCAGGCCGTCCAACGCTTCGCCCGATTGGCGAGCGACGGCCAGCAGGGATCGCTGGGCGGGCGCAAGGCCGCTGTCGCCCAGCAGGCGCACCGTGTTGAGCAGGGTATTGAGCGGCGTGCGAATTTCATGGCTGACAATCGCGACGAAGCGGGACTTCGCGGCATTCGCGGCCTCGGCCTCGGCCTGAGCCCGGCGTAGCGCCTCCTCCGCGCGCTTTTGTTCGGTCACGTCCGTGTAAAGCGTGACGAAGCCGCCGTCGGGCAGCCGGTTCCGGCGTAGCTCGATCGTGTGCCCATCCGGCCGTTGCCGCTGCACGACGCCGAAAGGCGCCACGCGCAGGCGCGCCATGCGCCGGTCCACTTCGTCCCGCGGATCAACAATCCTGCCGAATTGCCCGGTCCTGACCTGCGCATGCAGGATGTCCTCCATCGGCAGGCCAACCCGCAGGATCTCGGCGGGAACGCCGGCGATGATCGGAAACTGAGCATTCCATTCGACAAGGCATAGATGCGCGTCGACCATTGACACGCCGTCGCCCATGCCTGCCAGGGTTGCCTCCAGTTGCCCCGCTTTCGCGCTCGCCGAGGCAAGCGCCGCCGCAAGTTGTTCATTGGTGGCCGCCAGGGTGGCCCTGTCCGCAACCATCATGGCGTTGCGCAGGCGCGCCAGCCTGACGTGGCGCGCGAGCAGCATGCCCAGGCCCGTCACCAAAATGGCGATGCAGCCGGTGACCAACGCCGCTTCCTGGCGGCGGAAGTTCGCGGAACGTGTCGGCTCGTCCTGGAATGTCGCGATGGCAAGGGTAAAGCTGTTGCGCGGGACTTGCCTGAAGGCGCCGGTGGAGGGAACCGCCGCATGGCTGGAAGGAACCACCCAAACGGCGTTTTCAAGCCCTGAAAGCGTTCGATCAGAGGCCATGGGCCGCTGGATGGTTTGCTGGCCGACGGTCAGCCCTTGCCTGCCAAACCTTGCCACCGGCCGTTTGAAAGCTTCCGTCGGCGGCACACGGACATCCTGCGTCCGGCCGGCTCCCGTCATTGCGATCAGGCAAATGACTGCCACCATGAAACCCGTGGCACTGGCGAAATGCTTTACAGGCTTCATGATGCAGTCGGAAAACCGAACGATGACAAAAGGCGCGCAGCCCCGAAACCATCCCATAGCCCAAACGGGACGTAAAAGCCACTGAAGTTGCAACGGGCCGCCTTGCATTGCCTTGGGCCGTCGCAATCCGCTGCCGTCCCGCGGGCGCGTCCGCCGCTCGAAAGCCACCGAAAGCAGCCGCTTGCGATGCGCCATGGTTCATTGTTTGCAAGCAGGCTCACGCCTCCGGACCTTTCGCCTTCCGGCGATTCACTGTGCCGGATGCGGCGGCGGGCTCACTGTCATCGCCAAGGCAGTTGCCGATTTTCAGCCTCTCGCGCCTGGCGCCCGCAAGGCGCCGCCCCCGCTTGCCCCCCGGCGTGCGGGATGCGATTGTGTCGCTTCTAAAGCTGGCCTATGCGCCGGCCGCAGCGACACGCGCCCATGAGGACATGATGGCAAAAATCAAGGTCAAGACCCCGGTTGTCGAGTTGGACGGGGATGAGATGACCCGCATTATCTGGGGTTTCATCAAGGAGAAGCTGATCCTTCCCTATCTCGACATTGACCTGAAGTACTACGACCTTGGCATCGAATATCGCGACCAGACCGATGACCAGGTGACCGTGGACGCGGCGCATGCGATCGCGCAGTACGGCGTTGGCGTGAAGTGCGCCACCATCACCCCGGATGAGGCGCGGGTCACCGAGTTCGGCCTGAAGCGCATGTACCGCAGCCCGAACGGCACGCTGCGCAACATCCTGGACGGCACGATCTTCCGCGAGCCGATCATCTGCAAGAACGTGCCTCGGCTGGTGCCGCACTGGACCCAGCCGATCGTCATCGGCCGCCATGCCTATGGCGACATCTACCGCGCGGTGGAGATGAAGGTCCCCGGCCCCGGCAAGGTGACGATGACCTACCAGCCGGCCGACGGCGGCCCCGCCCAGACGCTGGAGGTCCAGGCGTTCGGCGACGGCGGCGGCGTGGCGATGGGCATGCACAACACCCGTGTCTCGATCGAGGGCTTCGCCCGCGCCAGCTTCAACTACGCCCTGATGCGGGGCTGGCCGCTGTACTTCTCCACCAAGAACACCATCCTGAAGACCTATGACGGCTATTTCATGGAAATCTTCGCGACCATCTACCGGAACGAGTTCAAGGCGGAGTTCGACAAGCGCGGCCTCACCTATGAGCACCGGCTGATCGACGACATGGTCGCCTGCGCCCTGAAGTGGAACGGGGCGTATGTCTGGGCGTGCAAGAATTACGACGGCGACGTGCAGTCCGACACCGTCGCGCAGGGCTTCGGCTCGCTTGGCCTGATGACCTCGGTGCTGCTCAGCCCGGACGGCACGAAGGTGGAGGCGGAAGCGGCGCATGGCACGGTGACCCGGCATTACCGCCAGCACCAGCAGGGCAAGGCGACCTCCACCAACCCGATCGCCTCGATCTTCGCCTGGACGCGCGGCCTGATCTACCGCGGCAAGTTCGACGGGACGCCCGATGTGTCGGCCTTCGCCGAAACCCTGGAAAAGGTCTGCATCGACACCGTGGAATCCGGATCGATGACGCGCGACCTCGCGGTGCTGATCAGTCCCGAGCAGCCCTGGCTGACCACGCAGGACTTCCTCGCCAAGTTGGACGACAACTTGAACAAGGCGATGAAGTGACGCATTGCTGGCAAAGGCGGATGCAGACGCAATGAACGAACTATCAGGCCTACGGGCGTATCCGCTGGCTCGGCGGGGCGTGCTGATGACCAGCCTGATCAGCGGCTTCACCCTGGCGACGCAGCGGGTGGAGGCGCAGGCGATCCACACCGACATGACGGGGATCGAGGGCGGGGAGGCGCAGGTCCCGACAAGCAACGGCGACCTGCCCGCCTACTACGCCAAGCCCAAGGGCAAGAACGATGTTCCCGTCGTGCTGGTGAACGAGGAAATCTTCGGCGTCCACGAGTACATCAAGGACATCTGCCGCCGCCTCGCCAAGCTCGGCTACCTCGCGGTCGCCACGGAGTATTACGCGCGCATCGGCGACCTGTCGAAGATGACCGACACGAAGCAGATCTTCAGCGACGTGATCTCCAAGGCGCCGGACGATCAGTACATGGCTGACCTTGACTCCACCGCGGCCTGGGCCTTGGGACATGGCGGCAGCGCAAGCCGCGTCGGCGTGATCGGCTTCTGCCGAGGCGGGCGTCAAACCTGGCTCTACGCCGCGCACAGTGCGAAACTGAAGGCGGCGGTGGCGTTCTATGGTCCCTTGGGCGGCGCGCCATCCCCCATCCAGCCCCGGACGGCCTTGGACCTGGCCGACCAGATCCAGTGTCCGCTCCTGGGCTTGTACGGCGGCCAGGACTCCAGCATTCCGGTTGACAGCGTCAGGCAGGCCGAGGCCAAGGCAAAGGCCGCGCGGAAGACCGTGGACATCGTGATCTATCCGGATGCGCCGCATGGGTTCCATGCCGATTATCGTCCCAGCTTCCGTCAAGCCGACGCCGAGGA
>CAXTXZ010000024.1:0-3310 GCA_964248015.1 uncultured Rhodopila sp.
GGGTGACGATGGGTGCCGGGCTGGCGTTCATGGACCGACCGAAGCCGGCGCCGGTCGTGGCCGCGCCAAAACAGGCGCGCGCCACCGGCGAGGGCGAGGAGCGGGTCAAGATGACCCGGCTCCGCCGCACGATCGCGCAACGGCTGAAGGAAGCGCAGAACAACGCCGCCATGCTGACCACCTTCAACGAGGTGGACATGGGCGCGGTCATGGCGCTCCGCGGCCAGTACCGCGACGCGTTCGAGAAGAAGCACAAGGGCGTCCGCCTGGGCTTCATGAGCGTCTTCGTCAGCGCCTGCTGCGCCGCCCTGAAGGAGTTCCCCGCCGTCAACGCCGAGATCGACGGCGATGACGTGGTCTACAAGAATTTCGTCCACATGGGCATCGCCGTGGGCGGTCCCTCCGGCCTCGTCGTCCCCGTCATCCGCGACGCCGACAAGCTGGATTTCGCCGGGATCGAGGGCGCCATCGCTGACTTCGGCAAGCGCGCCCGCGACGGGGCGCTGAAGCTCGACGAGCTGACCGGCGGCACGTTCAGCATCACCAATGGCGGCATCTACGGGTCGCTGATGTCAACCCCGATCCTGAACCCGCCGCAGTCGGCCATCCTGGGCATGCACAAGATCCAGGACCGCCCGATGGCGGTCGGCGGCAAGATCGAGATCCGTCCGATGATGTACCTGGCGCTGTCCTATGACCATCGCATCGTTGATGGCAAGGAAGCGGTCTCCTTCCTGGTCCGCGTCAAGGAAGGCGTCGAAGATCCCCGGCGGCTGTTGCTGGGCCTTTAAGCGGCCCGGCAGGACAAGCCCTCCTCGGACTTCCGCCAATGCCACCCTATATAAGCGACCACGGCGCGTTCATGCCTGACGGCCACGGCGCCGAGGCAGCCTGCCGCAACCCTGAGGACTGAGCGAGTGAGTGATTCCTTCGACGTCATCGTGATCGGCTCCGGCCCGGGCGGCTATGTCTGCGCCATCCGCGCGGCGCAGCTCGGCCTCAAGACGGCGTGCGTCGAGAAGCGGGCGACCCTTGGCGGCACCTGCCTCAACATCGGCTGCATCCCCTCAAAGGCGATGCTGCAATCCTCCGAGGAGTTCGAAAAGACCATCCACGGCCTGAAGGACCATGGCATCATGGTGGAAGGCATAAGGCTGGACCTTGACCGGATGCAGGCGCGCAAGGCCGAGGTCGTCACCGCCAACACCAAGGGCGTCGAGTTCCTGTTCCGCAAGAACAAGGTGACTTGGTTGAAGGGCACGGGCCGCATCACCGCCCCTGGCCAAGTTGACGTTGACGGCGTCAGCCACGCCACAAAGAACATCGTCATCGCCACCGGCAGCGAAAGCGTTCCGTTGCCAGGCGTGGCGATCGACGAAAAGCAGGTCGTCACCTCCACCGGCGCGCTGGAGCTGGACAAGGTGCCGAACCATCTCGTGGTCGTCGGCGGCGGCGTGATCGGCCTTGAGCTTGGCAGCGTCTGGAAGCGCCTGGGCGCGGAGGTGACCGTCGTGGAGTTCCTCGACCGCATCGCGACCGGCATGGACACCGAAACCGCGACCGCCTTCCAGCGCATCCTGCAAAAGCAGGGGATCAAGTTCCGCCTGGGCGTCAAGGTGTCCAGCGCGACGGCCTCGGCCGAGGGCGTCAGCCTGACGGTCGAACCCGTCAAGGGCGGCCCCGCCGAAACGTTGCAAGCCGATATCGTGCTGGTTGCCATCGGCCGCCGCCCCTACACGGACGGCCTGGGACTGGAACAGGTCGGCGTCGCGCTGGATGACCGCAAGCGCGTCCAGGTCAACGAGCACTGGGCCACCAACGTCGCGGGCATCTATGCGATTGGCGACGTGATCGCCGGCCCCATGCTGGCCCACAAGGGCGAGGACGAGGGCGTCGCCGTTGCCGAAATCATTGCCGGGCAGGCCGGCCACGTGAACTACGATGTCATCCCCAGCGTGGTCTACACCTGGCCGGAAGTCGCCTGGGTCGGCAAGACCGAGGACGAACTCAAGGCCGGCGGCGTGGCTTACACCGTGGGAAAATTCCCGTTCACCGCCAACGGCAGGGCGCGGGCCATGGGCGACACGGACGGGTTCGTGAAAATCCTGGCTGACAAGACGAGCGACCGCCTCCTCGGGGCGCATATCCTTGGCCCCGACGCCGGCACGCTGATCGCCGAGCTGGCGACGGCTATGGAATTCGGCGCTTCCTCCGAGGACGTGGCGCGCATCTGCCACGCCCACCCCACTTTGAACGAGGCGGTGAAGGAAGCCGCGCTGGCCGTGGACAAGCGAGCGCTGCATGTGTGACGGATGAAGCCGCTCGCGCTGACCATGGGCGATCCCGCCGGGATCGGCGGCGAACTGACGTTGAAGGCATGGCTCGCCTTGCGTGGCACGGGCTTGTGCTTCATCGCGATCGACGATCCTGTCCGGCTGGAACTTCTAGCCAAGGCCATGGGCCTGCCGATATCAATTCAGACCGTTAAAGACACAGCCGAAGCTGCGGCATTGTTTCCAACCGCCCTCCCTGTGCGGACGGTGCCCCTGTCCAAGCCGCCGGTTCCCGGTCAGCCAAGCCCGGCGAACGCCCCGGCTGTTGTGGCATCGATCGAGCAGGCGACGGGGCTTGCCCTAGCCGGCCAGGCAGGCGCTGTCGTCACCAATCCGATCAACAAGGCGGCCTTGTACCAAGCGGGTTTCGCATACCCTGGCCACACCGAGTTCCTGGCGCACCTGACTGGCGCGCATGGGCAGCAGATCATGATGCTTGCCAGCCCGATGCTGCGGGTGGTGCCGGTCACGGTGCACGCGTCGCTGCGCGATTCCATCGCCATGCTGACAACGCAGATGATCATCGCGGCCTCCCGCACCACCGCGATGGCGTTGCGACGGGACTTCGGCATCGCTGCCCCACGCCTGGCGATCGCCGGCCTCAACCCCCATGCGGGCGAGCAAGGCGCGCTCGGCGCCGAGGAAACCACCCTTGTGCAGCCGGCCATTGACGCGCTGCGGGCCGAGGGCATTGACGTATCCGGTCCCTGGCCGCCCGACACGATGTTCACCAAGGCCGCGCGGGCGCGCTATGACGTGGCGATCTGCATGTACCACGACCAAGCGTTGATCCCCCTGAAAACGCTCGACATGGACCACGGGGTGAACGTCACCCTCGGCCTGCCGATCGTCCGCACCTCCCCCGATCATGGCACCGCCTTCGATATCGCTGGCAAGGGCGTCGCCGATCCGACCAGCCTGATCGCGGCTCTGGAACTGGCGGGGCGACTGGCGGAACGCCGGATCGGCTGAAGGCT
>CAXTXZ010000024.1:3410-15075 GCA_964248015.1 uncultured Rhodopila sp.
TCGCGGCTCTGGAACTGGCGGGGCGACTGGCGGAACGCCGGATCGGCTGAAGGCTCGGGCAGCGGGTGAAGCCAGCCGCCGCGGAACTTGAATCTTCTCCATACGCAATGGGTTTTCGACGCATGTCACGCACTTGGCAAAACCAGGTCGTCGATGTGCCTAGATGCAGCCTTGGCACTGCCCGCCGACACCACATCTGTAGGACAGGCCAAGATTATTCTGCCGCAACAATCGTTGTGGGAACGGGGCACGCCCCCATCGGCCATCACCCAACCCGGAGCCCCTGACAGAATGGCCGCAGCGTACCGTTGCAAAAAACGCTGGGCCAGCAAGCCTTTGCGCGTCACGCCCCGCCTCAAAGCCCGCTCGTCAAGACTGTTCCACTATGTCTAAACACCCGCGTGCCACTGTCGCCTTCGTGCTGGCGACGCTCGGCCTGGATGCGCTGGGCGTGGGCATCATCGCGCCCATCGTGCCCGGACTGGTGCGGGAGCTGGCTCATCTGCCTCCCGAGCGGGCCGCGCCCTGGGTTGGGGCGTTGATTGCCGCTTACGCCGTCGTGCAGTTCTTCGCCGCCCCGCTCCTGGGGGAGCTGAGCGACCGCTTTGGCCGGCGCCCCATCATCCTGGCGTCTGTTTTCGGCCTGGGCTGCGACTACGTGCTTCTGGCCGTCGCGCCAAATCTTTGGTGGTTGTTTGTTGGCCGCCTCGTGGCCGGAGCGACATCGGCGAACGTGGCCGCCGCAACCGCCTACATGGCCGATATTTCCCCGCGGCAGGATCGCTCGCGGCTGTTCGGGCTGGTCGGCGCGACGTTTGGCGCCGGATTTGTCGTCGGCCCGGCGCTGGGCGGCTTTCTGGGCGCCTACGGCCTGCGGCTGCCGTTCGTGGTTGCCGCGGGCTTGTCGTTCCTCAACGTCTGCTTTGGCCTGTTCGTGCTGCCCGAAAGCCTGAAGCCCGAGAACCGCCGAAGCCTGACATGGGCACGCGCGAACCCCTTCAAGGTTCTGGCCAGGATCACCCGGGATCGTGGCTTGGGACGCTTGGCGGTTGCCTGGTCTTGCACCTGGATCGGTCTGGGCGCGGTGCAGAGCAGCCTGGTCCTGTTCACCGGCTATCGCTTTGGCTGGGGCGCGCAGCTTAACGGGTTGGTGCTTGCGGCGCTGGGACTTTCGCAGGCCGTCGTTGAGGGTTTCCTGCTGCGGCATATCAACGGCCGCCTGGGCGAGCGCCGGACGGCTGTTCTTGGCTACGTGTGCGGCGCCATCGGATACGGCCTGGTCGCACTGGCGCTCGCAGGCTGGAACATGGTTCCCGCCGTCGCGCTGATCGCCCTGGGAGGACTCGCCACGCCGTCTGTCAGGGCAATGGTGGCGGGTCAGGGCGAGGTAAGCACGCAGGGTGAGATGCAAAGCGTCTTGTCGGCGGTGGAGGGGCTGACCGCTGTCGCCGCGCCGCTTCTGACCGCAGGGCTCTTTTATGCTTTTACCAACCATGTCTTGCCCTTGACGTTTCCTGGCGCTCCCTTTGTCCTGGCGGCCGGGGCTGCCTTGTTCGCCTGCTTCTTGGTCAGCAAACTGGAACCGAAAGCTGTCGAGAAGCAGTTGGTTTCCCACTGAAAGCCTGGCCAGGGCGGTTCAAACCCTGTTCATGCCACGCCTAAGCCGCCTAATAGCCGTGTCCAATGGCCTTTCGGAGCAGCGTTGCTCCGCCCAGGCCCACGTACTCCCCAGCAGGGCCGGCACGCTTCGCAAGCCATGGCCCAGTAGTCGGCCTCGGGACAGGCTTGCCCCGGAGGTCCGGCCCGGTGCAGGCCCGTCGCGAAATCCCCCGCCTTAGCCCGGCGGTTCCTGCGGCAAGGTCAGGCGTTGGAGACCAACGGCGGCGTCTGCTGGTGCTGGACGACACGCCACTCCTCATGCGCCAGCCGGCGATACGTCGACGTGCAGTGCGCCTCGTACCCCTTGGTCCCGCTGCGCTCGGCGTTCGCCTTGTACGCGATGACGATCAATCCTTCCTGCGGACGAGCAACCTGACGCTCGGTCAGCTCGACCTTTGACCAGCGCGGCGTGTCGGCGACGGCCTCAGCCGCCTGTCGGCCGCTCATCACGAAAGGCGCCGTGGGCAGCACCATCAGGCATTCGTCGTCAATCGAGGCCCGGTAATGCTCCGCATCGCCAAGCCACAGGCTTTCCTCGAAACTCCAGATCCGTTCGTCATCCATGATCGTGCTTTCATCTTTTGAACAGGCTTGTAACGCCAAAGGCGTCCAGCCGTTTTCACCAACCAAAGGACATCGTGACGACACGCTGGCGCAGGCCCGCCTGTCGCCTTCTGTCATCCCAGGCGGGACGCTTTCACACTGTTGCGCGGTTCACCGCCAGGAACCGGCTTCCTGCGCGGCGTCCGGGAGTCCGGCAACGCTGCATCGGTAAATCGTGCTTGAGGCGCGGGTTTCAGCTAAGCCTGACGCATGGCCGCTTCGTTCATCCGCCGGCACGTGAGCCAAGGCGGAACAGTGCGAAGCCCGGCCTGTCATCATTCGCCGCATGCCGGGCGCAAAGGAGGACACAGTATGACCATCCGCGAATTGATGACCCCCGACCCTCGGACCGTCGCGCCGAACGACACGTTGCAGCAGGCTGCCCAGGCCATGGACGACCTGAATGTGGGGGTGCTGCCGGTTTGCGAGAATGGGCGGCTGCTTGGCGTCCTGACGGACCGCGACATCCTGGCGCGCTCCACATCGGCCGGGCAGGACCCGCGCACGGCGCGCGTCAGCGCGGTGATGACAACCGAACCCTTCAGCCTGCGCCTCGACGCGTCGGCGGAGGACGCGCTGCGCACAATGGAGGAGCGCCAGTTGCGCCGGATGATGGTTGTGGACGAGGCGCGGGCGCTGGTCGGCGTCGTCTCGCTCGGCGATCTGGCCGCCGCCGGAGCGCCGGACGTCGCCGATGTGCTGGAAGCCGTTTCCTACCCAGCCGAACCTGACCGCTGAGCCGGAAGCCGAGCATGGCGAAGCCGCCCCTGCGGGCGCTGGTCCTGGCTGCCGGCCTTGTCAGGCGCGTGCTGTGGACGGGGCGGCCGAGGCGGGCCTCGATCGGGGAAAGGCTCGCCAACATCCCGACGCAGGGCCTGCCACTCAGGGCGGCAGTGGAGATCCATTGGGACCAACACCAGATCCCATCCATCGAGGCGGGGAATGATTGGGACCTGGCGGTCGCCCTGGGAGTTGTCCACGCGCATCTGCGGCTTGCCCAAATGGAGATCATGCGGCGGCTCGCCAGCGGGCTTGTGTCCGAGGTTGTCGGGCCGGCGGCGATCGACCTGGACCGCGGCCTGCGCCTGATGCGCTTCGGCACCGCCGTGCCACGCATGGCGGCGGCGCTGGACGAGTCAAGCCGGCGCTGGGCCGAAGGCTTCCTTGCCGGCGTCAACCATCACATCGCCCACGCGCCCGCCCTGCCCTACGAGTTCGGGCTGCTGGATGTCGCGCCGCGGCCCTGGACCCTTGAGGACCTGCTGCTGATCGGGCGCTTGGCAGCCACTGATGTCTCCTGGCTTCTGTTCGGCCGTCTGCTGCAAGGGCATGCGCGGCTGGGCAACGCTGAATGGCAGGCCTTGTGGCCGATGATGCAGGCGGGCGACACGCTGCCCCTGCCCCGGACAACGGCGGAAGCGGCGCTCGGGATGGTGCGCGGCAGCAACTCGGTGGCTGTGGCGGCAAGGGGGGCGGCGGGGCGCGCGGGCATGATCGCCTCCGATCCGCATCTTTCGGTCACGCTGCCGCCGCTGTGGCTGATCGTCGGCCTGCACGCGCCTGGCCTGGATGTCGTCGGGCTGATGATCCCCGGCCTGCCGGTGACGGCGCTGGGGCGCAACAGGTGGCTCGCCTGGGGCGGCACCAGCCTGCATGCCGCCAGCAGCGACCTGGTGGATGTGTCAGGCGAGCCAATGACCGAGCGGACGGAGATTATCCCCGTGCGGGGACGCGCGCCGGTGGCGGTGACCCTTCGGGAAACGCGCTTTGGCCCGGTCGTGAGCGACGGCCTGTTGCTGCCGTCCCCAAACCCGCTCGCCCTGCGGTGGGTCGGGCATTGGCCGAGTGCCGAGATGACGGCAATGCTGGGCGTCATGCGCGCGCGCAACCTTGAGGCGGTCCGCGCGGCCTTGGCCGGGTTCGCCGTGCCGGGGCAGACCATGGTCGCCGTGGAGGCCGGGCCTTCGGGCCGTGCCGGGCGCGCCATCGCGGCGCACCTGCCACGGCGGGCAAACGAACCCCTGCCCAACCTGATCCTTTCGCCGGACGCGGTTTGGAACTTCGAGGATCTGGTGCCCGGCGCTTCTTTCGCCGCGCCCGAGGAAACGATCGCGGTTTCGGCGAACGATCGTCCGGCGGACACTCCTGTTCCTGTTGGCTTCTTCTTTTCCTCGCCCCTCCGGGCAAGGCGCATGCGGGCGCTGCTGGAGGCCGGCGGCCTGCCCGGAGCGTCTGCCATGCGGACGCTGCAACTGGATGTGATGCAGCCGGGCGCGTTGGCGCTGCGCGATGCGCTGCTGCCGCGGCTGGGCGTCGCGGCGCGGCAGCACGACATGGCGCGCGTGCTGGCGGGTTGGAATGGTTCCTATGACGTGGATTCGGCTGGCGCGCTGGTGTTCGAGGTGCTGGCCAGCGCGCTGGCGCGGCGGCTGATCCCCAAGGACAAGCTGGCCCTGCTGTCGGCGATCTGGAGCGGACGGGCGCTGACGGCGCAATTGATCTCGGACGCGCCGCCCGCCGCGCTGGAGACCGCCCTGAAAGCCGCCGGGAAAGAGGCAGGCCGAGCCCTGCGGCGCTACCAAACCTGGGGCGGCGTGCATCGCCTGGAGCTGCGGCACCCGTTGGCGGCGCTGCCGGGCGTTGGCCGATGGTTCAAGCTTGCCGCCCATGCGGCGGCCGGCGGCAACGACACGCTGAACAAGACCGGGCACAATCCCGTCCGGGGCCGCCACAGCGTCACCTACGGCGCCTGCGCCCGGCACGTGTCGGACCTGGCTGAGCCCGACAGCAACTGGTTCGTGCTGCTGGGCGGGCAGGACGGCTGGCTCGGCTCCGACACGGCGACTGATCAGGTGACGCTGTGGCGGGCCGGGCAGGCCATTCCGGTGCCGCTGCGGGCGGAAACCGCACGGGCCGCGCCGCACCATACGCGGCTGCTGCCGGCGTGATCGACGCAACGCCCCTGTTGCGCGTCGCCGCCGCCCGCCGCAGGGCCGCCCTGGCGCGAATGGACCCGCTGCGCGCGCAGGAGACGACGTTGCGATCGCTGCTCCGGCGCGCCGCGAGAACCCGCTTCGGGCTTGATCACGGTTTTGCCCGGATCGACACCGTCGAAGCCTATCAGGCTGCGGTGAAGCTGCGCGACTACGAGGCGTTCTGGCGCGAATACTGGGAACCGTCCTTTCCCATCCTGCGCGACACCACCTGGCCCGGCCTGATCCGCTATTTCGCACTGAGCAGCGGCACCACCGGCGGCCCAACCAAGCATATCCCCGTCAGCCGCGCCATGAACCGGTCCAACACAGGCGCGGCGTTCGACACGCTGGCGTTTCACCTCGGCGCCCGGCCGCGGTCAAAGGTGATGGGCGGCCTTAACGTCCTGCTTGGCGGCTCGGTGGGACTGGAACGGCTGGCGCCGGGCGTGCGGGCCGGCGACCTGAGCGGCATCGCCGCGACCCGGATGCCGTTCTGGGCCAAGTCAAGGGCATTCCCGCCGCGCCGCCTCGCGCTGATCGCGGACTGGGAGGCCAAGACCGCCGCGCTGGCGTCAGCCTCCATCAGCCGGGACATCCGCAGCCTGTCGGGGACGCCAAGCTGGATGCTGCTGTTCTTCGAGCAGTTGGCGGCGCTGCGCCCAGACAGGCCCCGGCGGCTGGCCGCCTTCTATCCCAACCTGGACCTGGTCGTGCATGGCGGGGTCGCGTTCACCCCGTACCAGGACAGCATGGCCGCATGGCTCGAAGGCAGCCATGCCGAAACCCGCGAGGTTTACGCGGCCAGCGAAGGCTTCATCGCCATGGCCGACCGCGGCTCGGGCGAAGGCATGCGGCTGGTGCTGGACCGGGGCCTGTTCTTCGAGTTCGTCAGGCCAAAGGATTTGGATGAACCAAACCCGGACCGTCGCTGGCTGGCCACGGCGGAGCCTGGGGTGGAGTATGCGCTGGTGCTATCCAGCAATGCTGGGCTGTGGTCGTACGTCGTTGGCGACACCGTGGCCCTGACCGGCCGCCATCCGCCTCGGCTGCTGGTCACCGGGCGCACCGCCTTCACGCTATCGGCCTTCGGCGAGCATCTGATCGTCCAGGAACTGGATCAGGCGACAACCGAGGCCGCGCGCGCGCTTGGCTCCGCCGTGTCGGATTACGCGGCCGGCGCGCTCTACCCAGGGGAAGCGCAAGCGAGGGGAGGGCATCTCTTCATCGTGGAGCTGACGCCTCCCGCGCACGGGCAGGAAAGCCGTTTCGCCGAGGTTCTGGATGCCGCCCTCTCCCGGCTGAACGCGGATTACGCGACCCACCGGCAGGGCGGCTTCGGCATGTCGCCGCCCGAGGTGATCCTGGCCCACCCAGGGACGTTCGCCGCCTGGATGCGGCGGCGCGGCAAGCTGGGTGGCCAGAACAAGGTGCCACGGGTGATCAACGATGCTCCCCTGCTTGCTGAGCTCCGCGCGTTTGCCGTGAATAACGGGATTGCGGCACCGTAAAGCCATTGCCAGCGTGGTTTCAGGGTCAGCGGCGCTACGGCGGTTCAAAGGCATGGCAGGGGATGAGCAGGACTACTCGCTGCCCCATCGTCCCGCCCGCTGGCGCGCGACCGCTCCAGCAGTTCATCGACGGTCAGGCTGGCGGGAACGGGGCCTGTAAGGGAGCCGTGTCCGGCATCCTGATGCGCCAAGTCCACAGGGGCGCCGCCGGGCGTATGCCGCGCCTAGCGCCTGTTCCGTCATGTTCGTTCGTCCTTTGCCTGTCATCCGCCATTGAACGGCCTGGATGTGTCTTGGTCCAGGCTGCGGGCCAGGTAAAGCAAGACGCGCCAATCCAAGAGCGCCAGGCATGCCTACGGTGGGCGCTGATGGGAAACCGCTGATCTATCGCCGCGCCGATCCGGCGGCAACCCGCGTGCCTGGTTGCGGCGGGTCCTCCGGCGGGCCGGCGAAGCATTGCGCCAGCCGCATCCAGGCATGGGCCGCCTCGCCAGCCACTGTCAGTTCCGTGTCGGCGACGTTTCGGGCCTGGGTGACCACCTGGCAAAAATGCAGCGCGCCGCCCTGGACCGTGTTCCCAGGCGATGGATCATTCCATTCCCAGACCGCGCCCGACGGGCTGGCCAAGCGAACATAGGGCGCGGGACCAGGCAAGGGCATCCCACGGTTGGCAAAGGTCCAGCCATAGGTGCGCACGCCGATCTCGGCGATGTTGCGCAGCCGGTCCGTTGCCGCCCGGTCCACGCCCATCAGGTCGTAAATCTCCTGGCCGTGCGCCCAGGTTTCCATCTGGCGCGCGGTGGCGAACATCCGCATGCCCATGTCGGGGCCGTACCAGGTCAGCCTTGCATCCGGCGGCAGGGCGGCAAGCTGGTCGCAAAGCTCGCCCAGCGCCGCATGCCAAACGTCGAGCAGGCGTTTTCCGGTCAAATGGCCCAGGCGGCGCCGGGTTTCCTGCAAGCGGCTCATGCCCTGGTCGCGCAGCGCCTGTATGTCCGCCAGCGCGTCCCTGAAGGCATCTGGCCCTGCCACCGACGCCAGGCCCATCAGGTCGCTGGCGTGCAGATGCTGCACCACGTCGTTGACCGTCCAGCCCTTGAACAGCGTGGCGCGGTCCCAGTCCGGGTCTTCCAAGGCAGCGAGCAACGAGCGCAGCTCATTCGCCTCCGCCCGGAAATCAACAAGCTGTGGCGCCATGACGTCGTCCTTGTGTTGCGGGCTTCCCACCACCGGCGACAGCATCACGGATCAGGAAGCCCTTGCAAGACACCCCGGAGCGCACGCTCGCGTCCCGTCCAGCTCCGGCAGAGCTTTTGGCGCAACCAGTGCGGCTGCGCTTAAGCCTGCCTCCGACAGTTGATCAAGCGGCGAGGAACCGGACGTTGCACCGGAAGTTTGCGGCCAATCGGAGGGTTTCCCATGGTCATGCGTCTTCTGCGCGCGCCGCTCCTGGTCATCGCGCTGCTTGCGCTGGCGGCCTGCGCGCCCGGCGGCGACCTCAGCACGAGCGACACGGCGGCCATCGCCAATCGCACCTACGTGCTGGTTGGCGCGTCCAGCGGGTTTGGCCAGGGCGTGGCGTTGAAGCTCGCGGCGCATGGGGCGAATGTCGTGCTGGCCGCGCGCCGGGCGGACCTGCTGGAAGAGGTTGCCGCCAAGGCGCGCGCGGCAGGCGGCAAGGCGCTTGTCGTGCCGACCGACATCAGCCAGCCGGCGGATGTCCAAAGGCTGGCGGATGCGGCGGTCGCCCGGTTTGGCCAGGTGGACAGTTGGATCAACTTCGCCGGTGTCGGCGTGATCGGTCCTTTCTGGGAGGTGCCGGTCGCCGACCATGCCCGGCTGATCGACGTCAATCTCACGGGCATCATCTACGCCAGCCACGCGGCCCTTCGGCTGTTCCACGGCCAGGGCCATGGAACCCTGATCAATCTTGGCTCCGTCGAAAGCGAGTTGCCGCTCGCCTACCATGCCTCATACTCGGCTTCGAAGGCGGGCATCCGCAACCTGGACGAAGCGATCAACCAGGAACTGCGCCTGGCGGGACTGTCGGAGATCAAGGTGGTGACGGTGGAGCCATGGGCTGTGGACACGGCATTCTGGGCGCACGCCGGCAACTACACCGGCAAGGCGCCCTGCATGGTCTTGATGGACCATCCCGAAAAGGTCGTGGACGCGATCATCTGGGTTTCGCTCTATCCCCAGCCCAACCTCCCGGTCGGGTGGAAGGCGCAGGCGGCCTGGTTCTCGCACCATGTCATGCCGCAATTCAGCGAGCGGCTCGCCGCCGACATCGCCTACCGGTATCAGATCCAAACCGGTTCGCCCTCGCCCGTCACGGACGGCAACCTGTTCGCCCCCGTGGCAGCGGGCCGGGGTGTCCAAGGCCCTGCCTGCGAGCAGTTGCGAAGCGACGCCGCGCGACCGGCCGAATGATTCGGGGCAACAGCCAGCCTGAGCCGGGCAGCCAGGAGGATCAGCATCGGCGGCGCTGCCTCAAACGCCGTGAAACCGTAATGGGACCGGATGATCACGAAAGATTCCTTGCGCCATGACCCTCCGTGTTTTCTTCCGCGACGTTTGCCGACGTCCCTTCGCTTGGCTGCCTCCATGCCTGCTGGCCTTTGGGCATTGGGCTGAAACCAAGAGGTGACGGGAAGTCCGTCATCGCCCGCTGAAAAGGCCGACCAGGGCGGTTCAACCCCCGTTCATGCCACGCCCAAGCCGCTTGATGGCCGCTGCCAGCGGCTGCTCGGAGTCGCAATACTCCGCCCAAGCCTTCGTCTTCTCCAGCAAGCCCGGCACGCTGCGTACGGTGTAGCCGGACGGGTCAAGGCCAGCCCTCACCTGCGCCCAGGCAAGCGGCATGGAAACAGGCGCCCCTGCCCGCGCCCGTGGCGAGAGCGGCGCAACAGCCGTGGCCAGGCGCTCGTTGCGCATGATGTCAAGGAAGATGCGGCCGGCGCGGAGCTTCTTGGCCATGCTGATCACGTAGCGGTCCGGCGCGGCCTGGGCCATGGCCTGGCAAACGGATTGCGCGAATGCCTTGGCCTCCGCCCAGCCGGGATTGCCGCGTTTCCCGCGCGCCAGCGGTGTCACGACATGCAGGCCCTTGCCGCCCGTGGTCTTGCAAAAGCTGGCCAGCCCCAGCTCCGCCAACCGGTCACGCACCTCTTTCGCGGCTTCGATGACGGTCGCGAACGCCACGTCCGGCCCTGGGTCCAGGTCGAAAACCAGGCGGCCGGGAATATCGTGGTGAAACGGATCGCAGTTCCAGGGATGCACCTCAAGCGCCGCCACCTGCGCCACGGCTATCAGGCCCTCCACCCGGTCGATCTCCAGGTAGCGCTTGTCCTCCCCCGCGACCGCAACAAGCTCCAGCAAGTTGGACGACCCCGGCATGGCATGACGCTGAAAGAAAATCTCGCTGCCATATCCATCGGGCGCCCGGATGATCGAGCAGGGCCGCCCTTTGAGGTGCTGGATCATCCAGGGGCCGACGGCCTCATAATAGCGCGCAAGCTCCAGCTTGCTGACCGGCCTGCCATCGCCGCCCGCCTCCGGCCACATCGCCTTGTCGGGCCGGGAGATCGGCACGCCCATGACAACAGGGGCGCCTCCGCGATGGCGCGGCGTCGCCACGGCGGGTTTGGCAAGATCGGTTGTCGCCGCGGGCGCGGGGGTTTCAGCCTCGACCTCATCCGCGGGCTTGTCCTCGCGCAATCCCTTGAACGCCGCCTGGCGTATCATCCCCCCTCCCGTCCAGCCGGCGAAGGTGATTTCCGCCACCAGTTCGGGACGGACCCAATGCACGCCCGCGCTGGCCCTCGGCGCGGCGGGACCGGTGAAAGGGCTGTTGTCCGCCGCGACCGCCTTCAATCGCGGCATCAGCCGGCCAACCTTGTCCCTGCCGAACCCGGTGCCGACGCGCCCGACATGGACAAACTGCGCGCCCCGGTGGACGCCGACGATCAGGGAGCGAAACTGGCCGCCCGTGTCGGTCCATGCGCCAATGACGACCTCATGCCCGGCCTGGCACTTCGCCTTGGTCCAGCTATCGCTCCGCCCCGACTGGTAAAGCGAATCCGCGCGCTTCGAAACGATGCCCTCCAGCGACAGCCGGCACGCCGACAGCAGCACCGCGTCGCCGCCGTTGCCGAAATGCTCGACAAAGCGCAGCAGCGGGCCGCCGCCTCCCGGCAGGACGGCGAGCATCGCCTGCAGCCGCTCTTTCCGGCCGGACAAGGGATGCCCGCGAAGATCCTCCGTCCCGGCAAAGAGCAGGTCGAACACGAAAAAGATCAGGTTGTTCGTCGCGCCCTCCGCTATCGCTGCCTGCAACGTGGCGAAGTCCGGCGCGCCGTTGGCGTCCAGCGCCACGACCTCGCCATCAATGATCGCGTCCGGCAGCGCTCGGCACGCCGCCGCGATGGCCGGAAACTTCGCCGTCCAATCCAACCCTTTCCGGGTGCGCAGGACGGCCTTGCCCCTCTCGATCCGGGCCTGGATGCGGTAGCCGTCAAACTTGATCTCGTGCAGCCAGCCAGCGCCGACGGGTGGCCGCTCAAGCGACTGGCAGAGCTGAGGCGCGATGAAGTCAGGCAGCTTGGCAAGCTTTCGCGCTTTGGCAGGCGCCTTCTTCCGCGCTGGCGAAGCGGTGGCCGCTTCGCTGCCGGGAGCCGGAGCGGCGTCATTGGCGACCGGGTCCGCGGCATCCACCGCCATGAACGGCTTTGGCGCGCCGCCCTTGCCGGCGGCGATGTCGGCCATGGGCCGTCCGGAGGCAACGGAACGGTCCTCCGCCAGCAAGGCGTCGTCGTCGCCCTCGCGGGCATGCTCATCCCGGTGCTTGATCAGCAACCAGTTGACCCGCTTGCCCCCGCTCCAGTTCTTGACCCGGACTAGGACCCCGCTTCCCTGCAG
>CAXTXZ010000024.1:15085-15585 GCA_964248015.1 uncultured Rhodopila sp.
CAGGCGCTCCCCCTCAAGGGTGAATTTCAGGTCGCCGGACGCCAGGCCAGCCTCGGGCGTCATCCCCTCGGGCGACCAGTAGCCACGATCCCAAAGCTGCACGGTTCCGCCGCCATACTGGCCTTCGGGAATGGCGCCCTCGAAGTCGCCATAGCTGAGCGGATGATCCTCCACCTCAACGGCCAGCCGTTTGTCGCGCGGGTCGAGGGAAGGCCCCCGGGTCACCGCCCACGACTTGAACACGCCGTCCGCCTCCAGGCGAAGGTCGTAATGCAGCCGCGTCGCCGCATGCTTCTGCACCACGAAGCGCAGCCGCGAACCAGCTCCAGGCGAAACGTCGCCGCTCGGTTCCTTGGTCAACGCGAAGTCTCGCTTGGCTTGGTAAGCCGAGAGCTTCTTGCCCGTCACCAGACACCTCCTTCAAGAAGCCACGTCCACTCTTGCGGCTGGCTCTTCTTCCGGTTGGCCGTGGAATGGTTTTCCGCCGCGCGAAGAGGCGG
>CAXTXZ010000025.1:0-14966 GCA_964248015.1 uncultured Rhodopila sp.
CTACCAATTCCACACCCGGACGGCGAAGAACTACTTTTGCCCCACCTGTGGCATCTTGCCCTTCCGGCGTCCCCGAACCGATCCGAACGTCTGGGCCGTCAATGTGCGGTGCCTTGAGGGGGTTGACCTGGATGCGATCCCAATAAAGCGTGTTTTCGGCAGCCAGTATCCCTAAGCTGCGTTCAAGCTGGGACATCGACTGGGTTTGCCAATGGGCAGTCTGGCCGCCGCTTTCGTCGCCCCGGCGCGGAAGCGCGATTACAGCCGGCGGCAAACTGCCCTATACTGGCTGTCATGAACAAGCCTCTGCAGATCCTGTATTTCGCCTGGCTCCGAGAACAGGTCGGCCTCGCGAAAGAAACATTGCCGTTGCCTGACGCGGTCGCCACGGTCGCTGACCTGATCGCCTACCTGTCCGCCCGAGGCGCCGGTTACGCCACCGCCTTCGGGCCTCAGCGAAAAGTGCGGTGCGCCGTCAACCAGGAGTTCGCCGATCCCACCACGCCGGTCCATCCCGGTGACGAGATTGGTTTCTTCCCGCCAGTGACTGGTGGATAATGACTGGAACAGGCCGCACCCAAACATCAGGCGTGGCATGACGTAACAAAATAGTAATGATAACCTCATATCCTTCCTGATGCGGTTGAGTGGAACAACAATAATCGCTTCAGCAACAAACAATGGTGCCTTCCAAGATAATGCCCGGCGCCACCTTGACCTTTTTGCATGCCTGCCATCCACTGTCAGCGCGAAACAATGGCTGAACCAAGGATCGCGACGGTACCGCATGGAGCCACGTCATGGTTGAAAGAGCCCCGTTCCTGAATGCCGCCTACAGCGCCTATCACCACCGCGGGCTGCCGGCGGAAGACCAGGAAATGACCCGCGTCGGGCCGGACACGCCGTGCGGAGAATACCTGCGGCGCTTCTGGCAGCCGGTCATCCTCGCCAGCGAACTGGGCGACCTGCCCCGCCGCCTGCGCATCCTGGGCGAGGATCTCGTCGCCTTCCGCGACAAAAGCGGCGCCATGGGCCTGCTGGAGCCGTATTGCCCGCATCGCGGCACCTCGCTCGAATACGGCCTGATCGCCGACAAGGGCATACGCTGCTGCTACCACGGCTGGCTGTTCGACGTTGACGGCCGAATCCTCGAAACACCGGGCGAGCCTGCCGACAGCACGCTGAAGGACCGGCTCTGCCACGGCGCTTACCCCGTGCACGAACATGCCGGCCTGGTCTTCGCCTACATGGGGCCGCCCGACAAGAAACCGCCTTTCCCGATCCTCGATACCTACGACCTGCCGGGCTACAACCTGGTTGCCCGCGCGCCCACGCTGTGGGACTGCAACTGGTTGCAGGTCAAGGAAAACAGCATGGACCCGGCGCATGTCGCGTTCCTGCACACGTTGCCGGGCAGCGAGGGTTTCAGCGACGATTTCCAGGAACTGGCCGAATGGGACTGGTTGGAAACCCCGGTCGGCATGGTCTACATCGACACGCGCCGCCACGAGGACAAGGTCTGGGTGCGCGTCTCTGATTTCATCCTGCCCAACATCCACCAGTTCCCGCCCAACGCCGATCCGGTGGCGCTGCGCAACGCCTTGAACCGCCCGCAGGCGACCACCTGGGCGGTGCCGCTCGACGATACGCACACCATGCAGATCGGCTACTACCGCGCGCCCCAGGGCAAGGACCCAGGACGCGGCACTGTCTTCGGCCAGGACGGCAACCGTCCCTACGAGGAGCGCCAGCGGGTTCCCGGCGACTGGGACGCCCAGGTGAGCATCCACGGCGGCATGTCCCGGCATGGACTGGAGCACCTGACCACCACCGACCGCGGCATCATCATGATGCGCAACATGATCCGGCAGGGCATCCGCGCGGTCGGCGCTGGCAAGGATCTCGGCTACCCCATCCTGAGGAACGGCGCGGCGTTGCCGACCTACAGCCATGACCGGATCATGCCAGGCATCGCCCTGGCCGCAACGCCGGAGGCGGACCGGAAATTGTTGCGCGAGGTCGCGCGCAACATGGTGGCGGAGACGGTGAAGACCGGTCTGGCAGAGGCCTGATGCGCTAACAGCATCAGGTTCATGACCCAGTTCGCGGCCTGTTTCAATCAGCGTCAAGGATGCCCGCCGGACGCGCAAAGTACGCTGCCGCCCTCTCCCCTCGGCGCAAAATGCGTCGCGCCATGACAGCAGTTTGCCAATCCCTCCATGCCGGTTTACCCCGAGTGACAAGATTGGCTTCTTCTCCTGATCACAGACGGATGAGAGAACGCTCCCGCCGCGCCGTCGGGCCGAAACCAACGTGATGATGCTCTCCCTTTGTGGCATTCAAGCAAGGAACGACTGACATGCCCCGGCACGCGTTCGTCCTGGGAGGAACCGGACAGATCGGCCAAGCGATCGCGAATAAGTTCCTTGCCTCCAACTGGAGCGTCACGATCTCCCATCGCGGCAGCCGTCCCCTGCCACATGATCTCGTCGAGCGGGGCGCTGAAGTCGTCATCCTGGACAGGAACAATGCGGGCGATCTTTCAACGGCCCTTGGCGCCGGGGCCGACGTGCTGATCGACACGACGGCCTATGGCCAGGAGCACGCCAGCCAGTTGATCGCCCTGCAAGGCAGTGTCGGCAGCTTCATCGTGATCTCTTCAGCCAGCGTCTACCGCGACGGCTTGGGGCGAACGCTTGACGAGGCAATGCGGAACGGCTTCCCCGAGTTCCCCAACCCGATCCTGGAAACGCACCCGACAGTCGATCCGGGGCCGACGACCTATTCAACACGGAAAATCGCGCTGGAACGCCGCCTGCTCGACGGCGCCTCCATACCCGTCACCGTGCTGCGGCCCTGCGCCATACACGGCCTGCACTCCCGCCATCCAAGGGAATGGTGGTTCGTCAAGCGCATCCTCGACCGCCGACCCGCCATCCCATTGGCATACCGGGGAACGAGCCGTTTCCACACGTCGGCGGTGGCCAACATCGCCGCGCTGGCCCATGTCGCCGCCGAAACGCCGGAACGCCGGGTCCTCAACATCGCCGACCCCAACCCGCCAACCGTGGCCGGCATCGCAGCCCTCATCACGCGGCGCCTGGGCTACACAGGCCGCATCGTGGAAGTGGACGACCCGAGCTACCCTCCGCTTGTCGGCAGGACGCCCTGGTCCGTGCCGCGTCCCTTCATCATTGACTGCAATGCCGCGCTCGGCCTGGGCTATGTCCCCGCGACCACCTACGCCGGGGCCATCGGAATGACCTGCGACTGGCTGATGGACGCCGGGGATGGGAACTGGCGGGAACGCTATCCGGTTTTCGCCTCCTATCCCCAAGACCCTTTCGACTACGTTGCCGAGGACGCCTTTTTCAGCACGCCGCGATGACCTGCCTGTATCGCGGTTCGATCCAGGCCAGCACCGTCCGCCCTGCGTGATTGCCTTGGCGCGGCGACGCCCTACTCGATATCCTCCAGGCTGAACTGCTCGGCTTCCTCATCGTAACTGAACAGCTCCGCGTAGCGCCCCCAGGCGATCACCGTGCGCAGCGTGTCCGCAGCGTAATCCGGCGACATGTGGTCCTCCAGCTCGTCGCGGAACCGCACGGCCGAGGCCCGGTGGTTCCAGCGCTCGTCCAGCACCTGGCGGATCATGTTCACCAGCGGGACGTGCTGCCTCAGCGCCTCGGCGAAAATGCGCTTCCGCTCCTCCACGTCGGCGTTGACAAAGCTGCGGCCCAGGTCCGTCAGCGTGATGTCGCCTTCCTCCAGCACCGCGAAGCGCAGCAACTGCAACGTCTCGCCCAGCGGCAGCAGGTCATCCACCTCGTACTGCAACGACGCCGCCAGGGCGGGCAGGTCCGCCCGGCCGTTGTACGGTTCGGCCGCCAGGGTCTCCATCAGCCCCGACATGATGTTCGTGCCAACCCGTTGCAGCACCGTCGCCAGGGGGGACGGAGCCGCCGTCGCCGCCTTCGGGCCGGGCAATGGGCGGCGGGTCATCACCGCGTAGATGTCGTCCACCATCTGCCGGAAGTCCGGATCAAGCCGGTTGCGCGGGTGCGGGAAGGGCACCGCCATCTCGTTGGCGACACGGCCTGGGTTGGAGGAGAACACCAGGATGCGGTCGCACATCAGCACGGCCTCCTCGATGTTGTGCGTCACCATCAGCACCGACTTGACCGGCAGCTTGCCCTCCATCCAAAGGTCGATCAGGTCGGTGCGCAGCGTCTCTGCGGTCAGCACGTCCAGCGCGCTGAACGGCTCGTCCATCAGCAGCAGGTCAGGGTGGACGACCAGGGCACGCGCCAGCCCGACCCGCTGGCGCATGCCGCCCGACAGTTCCTTGGGATAGGCGCTTTCGAACCCGCCCAGGCCGATCATGTCGATCGCCGCCTCGGCCAGCTCGTCGCGCCGAGCGCGGGGCACGCCGCGCGCTTCCAGGCCGATCTCGACGTTTTCCCGCACGGTCAGCCAGGGGAACAGGGCGAAGCTCTGGAACACCATCGCCACGCCCTCGGTCGGGCCGTTGATGGGAACGCCGCGCCACGTGACGCTGCCCGCGGTCGGCTTCAGCAGGCCGGACACGATCCGCAGCAGCGTCGATTTGCCCGAGCCCGAGCGCCCCAGAAGCGCCACGATCTCGCCCTCGCGCAAGGTCAGGTTGACGTCGTCCAGCACCACCAGGTCGGCGTTGGCGTCCTTGTGGTAGGCTTGGCGGCAGCCCTTGACCTCGATCAGGCAAGGCCGGGCGGCGACGGCTGTGTCCATGTCGGTTTATCCTCAGGCCAGGGTAAGGCGCCGCTGCGCGTAGCCGTAGAGCGGCCGCCAGAGCAGGCGGTTGAACAGCACGACGAACAGGGACATCACCACCACGCCCAGCACGACGCGCGCCATGTCGCCCTTGTCCGTGGCCTCGGCGATATAGGCGCCCAGGCCATGCGCCCGCAGCTTGGTGTCGCCCCAGGACGCGACCTCGGAAACAATGGCGGCGTTCCACGAGCCGCCCGAGGCCGTGATCGCCCCCGTGATGTAATAAGGGAAGATCCCCGGAATGATGACTTTCCGCCACCACAGCCAGCCGCCGATGCGAAAGTTGCTGGAGACTTCCTTCAGGTCGCCCGGAAACGCCGCCGCGCCGGCCACCACGTTGAACAGGATATACCACTGCGTCCCCAGCACCATCAACGGCGTCAGCCAGATATCGGGGCTTAGGTTGAAGTGCACGATGAACAGCACGAACGGCGGGAACAGCAGGTTGGCGGGGAAGGCGGCCATGAACTGCGCCACCGGCTGCGCGCGCCTCGCCCAGACCGGGCGCAGCCCAAGCCAGACGCCGATCGGCACCCAAACCAGGGTGGCAAGGATCATCAGGATGACGACGCGAACCAGGGTGAAGGCGCCCAGCAGCACGGCCTCGGCCACGTCGGGCCAGGCCAGCACCTGGGAGGCGAAGGTGGCCACGCGCCAGACCGCCAGCGCGACCAGGGCCAGAAGCAGCCCGCCCCACGCCAGGTCAACGGCGCGGGACGGTTCCTTCCGCGCCGTCGCCGCCCGCGCGCGAAACGACAGCCGCATGCCGCCGATGAGCACGGCGACGTCGCCAATCCCGCCGCCGATGATCTTCAGCAGCCGCGTGCGCCGCATCAGCCGCAGCATCCACGGGTCCGACGCGGTGGCGCCGGCCGTCGTCTCGAAACGGAACTTGGCGGACCACGCGACCAGCGGGCGGAACAGCAACTGGTCATAGGCCAGGATGACCAGCAGCATCGCCAGGATCGCCCAGAACACCGCGACGATGTCGCGCTGCTCCAGCGCCAGCGCGACATAAGACCCGATGCCCGGCAGCTTCCAGCTATTGTCGCCAACCGTGACGGCTTCCGACGCCACGACAAAGAACCAGCCGCCCGACATCGACATCATGGTGTTCCAGATCAATCCCGGAGCGGCGAACGGCACTTCCAGGCGCCAGAAGCGCTGCCAGCCGGTCAGGCGGAAGCTGACCGCGCATTCCGACAGGTCGGCCGGGACGGTCTTCAGCGACTGGTACATGCTGAACGCCATGTTCCAGGCCTGGCTGGTGAAGATCGCGAAGATGGCGGCGAGTTCCAGGCCAAGCACCTGGCCAGGGAAAAGGCTCATGAAGAAGACGACGGTGAAGGTCAGGAAGCCCAGGATCGGCACCGATTGCAGCACGTCCAGCACCGGCACCAGCACCAGGGCGGCGCGGCGGCTCTTGGCGGCGGCCGTGCCATAGGTGAAGGTGAACAACAGCGAGGCGGCCAGCGCCGCGAACATGCGCAGCGTGGTGCGCGCCGCGTACACCGGCAGGTTGAGCGGATCAAGCGTGATCTCGGTCGCGCCCGGCGCGTCGATACGGATCAGCGTGCCTTCGGCGACGTGGCCAAACGTGAGCAGCGCGCCGATGACGCACACAAAGGCAGCCACGTCCCAAAGGTTAGGCAGGCGCCATCCGGCGGCCATCGAGGGGAATGCGTTGGCTCGCATGAAATGACCAAGAAGTTGAGGACGGCAACCTGTTAGCCCGGCCTTCCATGGGTGTCACGCCCGGAAGATGTTGCGCTTTGATGACGGAGGCGGGGCTGCCCGAGGCGCCCCACCCCCAGGCGTGCATGGCCTCTCCAGGGTCGGAACGGGTGCCGGACAGCGGCAACCGGGAGCAATGCCCATCAGGGCCGGTTGCGCGTGACCAGCCGGCCGGCGCGGGCCGCGGTCGCGCCTTCGCCAAACACGTACGCGGACTGCCCGTTGATCCACGTCTCCAGGATGCCGATCGACGGCAGCGTCGGCGCGTCATAGGTGGAGGCGTCACGCACCGTGTCAGGATCGAACAGCACCAGGTCGGCATAAGCGCCTTCCCGAATCACGCCCCGGTCGGTCATGCCGAAGACGGCGGCGGTGTGGCCGGTCATCTTGCGCACCGCTTCCTCCAGGCTGAACAGCCCCAGGTCGCGCGCGTAATGCCCGAGCACGCGAGGAAAGGTGCCCCAGAGCCGGGGATGCGGATACGAATCATGCGGCAGCCCGTCGCTGCCGATCATCGACAGCCGGTGCGCCATGATGCGCTGCACATCCGGCTCGTCCATCTGGAAATAAATCGCCCCCGCCGGAGTCAGCCGCTCCGCCGCGGCGCGCGGCTCGACCTGCCATTCCCGCGCGATGTCCTCCAGCATCCGCCCGGCGTGTTCCGGATGCGGAACCGACCAGGTGATCTGCACCGGCACGTCCTTGCGCAAGCGGTGCGGCATCAGCACGGTGGAGCCTGCGGCATACGGATAGACATCGAAATCGACCTTCTGCCCGGCCGAGGCGGCGTCGATCACCGGCAGGGTTTCGGCGCTGCGGCCGAAATTCTCCGGCATCGAGCATTTGTGGTGGCTGATCACCACCGGCGCGTTGACGTCGCGGCCGATCTTCAGGCTTTCCTCGATCGACAGCAGCACGTCGTTCGCCTCGTCGCGCATGTGCGTCACGTAAAGCCCGCCGGTGGCGCGCAGCGCCTCGGCCACGGCGATCACCTCGCTGGTCGGCGCCATCATGTTGGGCGGGTAATACAGCCCGGTGGAAAAGCCCGAGGCCCCCTGCGCTAGCGCCTCGGCCAGCCGACCCTGCATATGCGCCGCCTCCCGCTCCGTGGCGGCGCGCTGGGTGTCGCCGTCCATCGCCTCGACCCGCAGCGACATGTGGCCGATCAGGGCGTAGGTGTTCACGGGGGACGGATCGCGCGCCAGCCGCTCGGCGTACTCGCCAAAGCTGCCGAAGCTGAACCAGGACTCGTCGCCCAGCAGGTCCAGCGGCGGGGCAGGGCGGCTCTTCATCCGCGCCGGCGACAGCGAAATCCCGCAGTTGCCGACAACGACGGTGCTGACGCCCTGCGACATCTTGCACAGCATGCACGCCGGCCCGCACAGCACGGCGCGGTCGTCATGCGTGTGCGCGTCGATGAAGCCAGGCGCCAGCGCCCTGCCGTCGGCGTCAACCTCGCGATCGCCCTGCGCCGCGCCAAGATCGCCGACGGCGACGATCCGGTCCCCCCTGACGCCGACATCGGCGCTGAACCGAGGATTGCCCAGGCCGTCAAACACGGTCGCATTACGGATGATCAGGTCGCAGCGCAGCGTCATCGGCTTGTTCCGTTCATCGGGTTGGTGGAGAACGGCCGGACGTTATCCGGAGCCAGCCGCCATGACCATCGCCGATCTGTGCCTGCCGGGGGCGATCGCCCTGATCATCGCCTCGATCGTGCCGGCCAAGCTGCATGGCGGGAAGCAATACGACACCGCCAACCCTCGTGATCCCGGCTTCTACACGCTCGGCCTGCGGTCGCGATCGCAAGGGGCGCACTTCAACGGCTACGAGAGCTTCCCGTTCTTCGCCGCCGCCGTGATCCTGGCGGAGATGCGGGCCGTGCCGCAACCCCCGATCGACATCCTGGCAGTGGCGTTCGTGCTGATCCGCCTCGCCTACGTGCTGCTCTATCTGGCCAACCGCCCCACCGCCCGAACCGTGGCATGGTCCTTAGGACTGGCCTGCAACATGGCGATCTTCTTCGCCCCCGGCTGGGCCGCGCACTGGCAGGCGATAGCGGCAAGGTAAGGCCGTCCCATGCCAAGCCGCCTGCTGCGGACAGCATCAGCCGCCCCATGCTGGTTGCAGTGTCCGCCCGTGGCTCGGCTAGGAAGCGGAATGTCCGCAGGCGTCAGCGATCCGCTTGACGATGGCGAACAGGTCAAAGGTCGGGCAGGCCGTCCCGTCTATCCGCGTCACCGTTACAACGTCGCCAAGGGCGACAGCCACGAGCATCCGGTTCAGCTCGTGCTGGTCGGCGCATGCGCCGCTGGCCGTCTTGTGGTAGATCGTGCTGCAGCCGTCCGCACAAAGCTGGTCAAGGTGGCGGTCGAGGTCTGGCCGCCCGTGCTGACGCGGGCGTAACCGACGCGGCGTTTTTAAGGCTTGGTTTCGGTGATATCTTTTGGGCATCGTAACCCTTGAAATCACGCGGTCAGCGGAAGCGCCCGAAATCTTGATTTTCAGAATCGCGAATGAAGTCGCCTCCAAGGCTGGTATACGTTTGACGGCGGCGTTTTACCCTCAACCCCGTAGACGAAATGAATTGTCTTCCATGTCGCTTTGACCGGACCTAATCCTGTTGCGCAGTGCAGCCAGGGATGGCGGCCACAACCCCAAAACAGGAGGACAGTTCATGAGTCGAGCCGGAGACGGTCCAAACTTCAACCCTTCTGGCGCTAATGGCCACAAGCGCCGGATCAACCTTTGGAGTCTGGGAGCGCCGCCATCTCTGCCAAAGATCAGGACGACGGATGATCCGACAAGACAGCCGATGAAAACTATCTCCAAGGATGGACGGAAAATTTGGGTAATCACCAAACGAGGGGAAAAGTTCAAGCTGAACGCGCTTCCCGAACTTGATTGTTCGCCGTATTTGGGCTGGTGGCCTGATTCCATGGTCTGAGGTAGGGCTGTGTATAAATTTTACTTCGCAATAGTCATTGGCCTGCTGGGCTTATTTGAAGGCGCGGCAGCACACGCTGAGTGCATAAAAATGCCTGTCGTCGCCGATAACCGAAGCATTGACGAGATTGGCAATGACCATTCATTGTCGTCGGAGGAGAAGACGCAGCGCCTCCAATACGTTTCAAGCATGAATAAAAACGCAGTGCTTCTGGCACAGCAACAGGTAGCAGAGCGCACCTTCAATCAATGCATGCGAATGGAAGCTCAGAACACCCAGAACATGGCGGGTGTCCAAGCCCAAATGGCGGCCCAGCAAGCTGAGATGCAAAGGCAAAGAGCGGCAGCGGAGGCCGCCCGCAAGGCCGATTTTGAAGCATTCCAAGCAGAGGTGGGAAAACGGCACCAGGCCAATGCTGCTGGTCAGGCTTACAACGGAATGGCCCCGGATCAGCCGTTGCCGCCGAACAAAACCTCCCCCTTTACCAGCACAATCTCCCAGCAAGATCTGGATCAAATCACTGCAACTTGCAAGGAAGCAGACATTCTCAATGGCATCAAAGCCATGGCAAGAAAAGAATTTAGCATCGAGGTATTTGATACTGACGATGCCGGCATCAATCCCGCTTGGCGGGCGCTAAACCACTTGCCCGGTGAACCCGATACTCCGTTCAGTGGGGGACCTGCCGGCTTTATCACAGCGATGCGGAATGTTCAGTCGGGCAAAGAAACACCGCGCTGTGCCGTCACCCTCCTGTCAAGCCAAGGCGAGTTGCGCTTCGATTATGACGTCAAGATCGTGCATGGAAATCGATACCTGACCGGTAATATTGAAACTCCGCCTTAGGCGGAGCCTAAACCCCCCTAGGGGTTCCGGTAGCAAAGGACCCCTACCTCCCGACGAGAACCCTTGACGCGGTACAGGATTAAGTACATCTTTTAGCTCATCTTCCTCATGCGTTTCATAGCCATTTTAAGGGCGTGCCATGTTTGTCGTTTCCTTCACTGAATTGCGCCAAAACATGGCCAACTATTTTGATCGCGTGACCGAGGACCGCGAGCCGCTGATGGTTACGCGTTCCGCCGGCAAAGCAAACCTTGTGGTGATGTCTGAGGACGAGTTTGCTGGCTGGCAGGAAACAGTTCACCTACTGAGCAGC
The DNA here is from genome assembly GCA_964248015.1 of uncultured Rhodopila sp. Taxonomy (GTDB): domain Bacteria; phylum Pseudomonadota; class Alphaproteobacteria; order Acetobacterales; family Acetobacteraceae; genus Rhodopila. The sequence continues at coordinate 10,653 of CAXTXZ010000025.1, forward strand.
CCCAAAAATGCCGAGCGCCTGATGGCCTCGGTGCGCCAAGCCAAGGCGGGCAGCACGCAGGAACGTGACCTCATCGCTCCCGCGTGAGGGTTCATTTTACCGACAACGGGTGGGAAGACTACCTACACTGGTTCGAGCACGACAAAGAGGCGTTCAAACGGCTCAACGAGCTGATCGAAAGCGCGCGGCGCACGCCCTTTCAAGGGATCGGCAAACCCGAGCCGCTCAAGGGTGACCTCGCCGGTTTCTGGTCACGCCGCATCAGCCGCGAGCATCGCCTTGTCTATGCGGTTGAAGGTAAGCCTGCCGTCGACCAGCGCTTGATCATCGCCATGTGCCGGTACCACTATTAGACCAAGCTAGCAGGCCCTGGGGCTACGGTGTGAGTTATTGAAGTCGCCCTCCCTTGGGACGCCAGCGCGGATGCTGCCCAATCGCGATTAGTCGCGCCGGATCGCTTGAATTTTGAGATCTCAGCACGGAACGCTTATTGCATAGCATCCCGGCCTCACCTGGCTCAGCTTCATGGCGTTCGCCGCTGGCCACGAAGAGGGCCTGGAAAGGCCACGATCTCCGCGCTACCGAGGCAGCGAACTAGCCCCCATCAGGAACTGATCCACCGCCCGCGCGCACTGCCGTCCCTCCCGGATCGCCCACACCACCAGCGACTGCCCCCGCCGCATGTCGCCCGCGGCGAACAGCCCCTCGCGCGACGTGCGGTACTCGATCGTGTTGGCCAGCACGTTGCCCCGCTGGTCCAGCTCGACGCCGGACTGGGTCAGCAACTCGCCGCGCTGAGGTCCCAGGAACCCCATCGCCAGCAGCACCAGGTCGGCCTTCAACTGGAACTCGCTGCCGGGAATTTCCTGCATCGTCATGCGCCCATCCGGCGTGCGGTCCCACTCGACGCGCACGCACTCCAGCGCCTTGACTCGCCCATTCTCTTCAACAGCGGTCTTGGTCAGCACCGCCCATTCCCGGTCGCAGCCTTCCTCGTGCGCGTGCGACGACCGCAGCTTGGTCGGCCAGTCGGGCCAGACCATGGCCTTGTTCTCCTTCACTGGCGGCTTCGGCATGATCTCGATCTGGGTGACGGACGCGGCGCCCTGGCGCAGCGACGTGCCGATGCAGTCCGAGCCCGTGTCGCCGCCGCCGATCACCACCACATGCTTGCCCTTGGCGGTGATCGGCTTGCCGCGGGCCGCCGTTTTCTCGTCCTCCCCGACGTTGCGCCTGTTCTGCTGCGTCAGGAAGTCCATGGCGTAATGAATGCCGTCCAAATCACGCCCGACGACATCCAGGTTGCGCGGCCACTCGGCGCCGCCGCTCAGCACGACAGCGTCATACTGCGTCAGCAGCCGGTCAACCGTGATGTCCTTGCCGACTTCCGTGTTGGTCTGGAAGATCACGCCCTCCGCCGCCATCTGGTCCACCCGGCGGTCGATCAGGTGCTTCTCCATCTTGAAGTCCGGGATGCCGTAGCGCAGCAACCCGCCGATCCGGTCCTGCTTCTCGATCAGCGTCACCGTGTGGCCGGCCCGCGCCAGTTGCTGGGCGCAAGCCATGCCGGCGGGTCCGGAGCCGACCACCGCCACCGTCTTGCCAGTGCGCCGCGATGCGACGACCGGCGCGATCCAGCCTTCCTCCCATCCCCGGTCGGCAATGGCGCATTCGATCGTCTTGATGGTCACCGGGTTGTCGTCGATGTTCAGCGTGCAGGCCGCCTCGCACGGCGCGGGGCAGATACGCCCGGTGAACTCGGGGAAATTGTTGGTGGAGTGCAGGTTGACCACCGCCTGCTTCCACTGCTCGCGGTACACCAGGTTGTTCCAGTCGGGGATCTGGTTGTTGACCGGGCAGCCGTTGTGGCAGAACGGGATGCCGCAATCCATGCAGCGTGCCGCCTGCCCCTTCAACGCCTCCGGCGCCAGCGGCTTGACGAACTCCTTGAAGGATTTCAGCCGCGCTTCCGTTGGCTCGTAAACCCGGTCGTGGCGGTCGATTTCCAAAAACCCAGTGATCTTGCCCATGGTCTCTCCAGACAGCCGCCAGCCGGGCATCCTGGTGCCAGCCAGCACCAGGCCCCTGCCATGGCGGAATAATGCTTACTCGGCGGCGACGGTTGCGCCGCGTGCGTCTTCCGCTCGCAAATCAAGCAGCGCGTGCTTGTAGTCGCGCGGCATGACCTTGACGAAATGCGACAACGCGCTGTCCCAGTCGTCCAACAGGGAACGGGCGCGTTCGCTGCCGGTGAACAGCAGGTGCCGCTCCACCAGGATGCGCAGGCGCTCCGAGTCAAAGCGCAGGGGGTCGCCCATGCCGTTGTCCTCGACGCTGACGCCGCGCTGCCGCGGCCGGCCCGCCTCATCGGCCAGGCCAAGCTCCGAAGCTCCGACCGACTCCAGCTCCACGCCCGCCATGTTGCAAAGCTGCCTGAAGCGCGCCTTGTCGTCATGGACATAGGCGATGCCGCCCGACATGCCGGCGGCGAAGTTGCGGCCGGTGTCGCCCAGGACAACGACGACACCGCCGGTCATGTATTCGCAGCCATGGTCGCCGCAGCCTTCCACCACCGCGATGGCGCCCGAGTTGCGCACCGCGAAGCGCTCCCCGGCAACGCCCTGGAAATAGGCCTCGCCGGCAATGGCGCCATACAGCACCGTGTTGCCGACGATGATGTTCTCCGCCGGATCACGCCGGACGTTCGGCGGCTGGCGCACCACCACCCGCCCGCCGGACAGGCTCTTGCCCACGTAGTCATTGGCGTCGCCGGTCAGGTACAGGGACACGCCACGCGCCAGGAAAGCGCCGAAGCTCTGCCCCGCCGTGCCCGTCAGGTGCACCGAGATCGTGTCCTCCGGCAGCCCGGCATGGCCGTGGCGCCGAGCGACCTCGCCGGACAGCATGGCGCCCACGGTGCGGTTGACGTTGCGGACCGCATGTTCAAGCCGAACCGGCTTCTGCGAGTCCAGCGCGGCCCGCGCCTCCTCGATCAGCGTCCGGTCCAGCGCCGTCCCGAGATGATGGTCCTGCGGCTCGGTGTGGTGTATGCCGACGCCAGGCTTCAGCTCCGGCTGAAACAGGATGCGGCTCAGGTCAACGCCATGCGCCTTCCAGTGCGCCAGCACCTTGCGAGTGTCCAGCCTGCCGACCTGACCGACCATCTCGTTGACCGTGCGAAAGCCCAACTGGGCCATCAACGCGCGGACTTCCTCGGCGACGAAGAAGAAGTAGTTGATGACATGCTCCGGCGTGCCGGTGAAGCGCTTGCGCAGGATCGGGTCCTGCGTCGCCACGCCGACCGGGCAGGTGTTCAGGTGGCACTTGCGCATCATGATGCAGCCGGCGGCGATCAGCGGCGCCGTCGCGAAGCCGAACTCCTCGGCGCCCAGCAGCGCGCCGATCACCACGTCCCGCCCGGTTCGCAGCCCGCCGTCCACCTGCACCGCGATGCGGCTGCGCAACCCGTTCAGCACCAGGGGCTGCTGCGTCTCGGCCAGCCCGATCTCCCACGGCGAGCCCGCATGGGTCAGCGACGTCAGCGGGCTGGCGCCCGTGCCGCCCTCGAACCCGGCGATCGTCACATGGTCCGCCCGCGCCTTCGACACGCCCGCCGCGACCGTGCCGACGCCCACCTCCGACACCAGCTTGACCGAGATCCGCGCCCTGTCGTTGGCGTTCTTCAGGTCGTGGATAAGCTGCGCCAGGTCCTCGATCGAGTAGATGTCGTGGTGCGGCGGCGGCGAGATCAGCCCGACCCCCGGCGTGGAGTAGCGCACCCGCGCGATGTTGCGGTCCACCTTGTGCCCCGGAAGCTGCCCGCCCTCGCCCGGCTTCGCCCCCTGCGCCATCTTGATCTGTATGTCGTCGGCGTTGACCAGGTACTCGGTGGTGACGCCAAACCGCCCCGACGCCACCTGCTTGATGGCGGAGCGCTCGGAGTCGCCGTTCGGCAGCCGCACGTAACGGTCGGATTCCTCGCCGCCCTCGCCGGTGTTCGACTTGCCGCCGATGCGGTTCATCGCGATGGCCAGCGTGGTGTGCGCCTCGCGCGAGATCGACCCGAAGCTCATCGCCCCGGTGACGAAGCGCTTGACGATCTCACTCGCCGGCTCGACCTCGTCGATCGGCGCCGGCGTTTCGGCGAAGCGGAACTCCATCAAGCCGCGGATCGTCAGCAGCCGCTCGCTCTGGTCGTTGACCGTGCGGGTGAAGGCATGGAACTCGGCCGGCAGGTTGCCGCGCACGGCGTGTTGCAACTTGGCGACGCTGTCCGGCGTCCAGGCATGCGCCTCGCCCCGCAGGCGGAACGCG
>CAXTXZ010000026.1:0-13206 GCA_964248015.1 uncultured Rhodopila sp.
CCCTCCCCCTGCTGACCGACAAGGCGCAGTTCTGGGTGGTGCGCCCGCGCTTCTTCGCCGGCTCGATCAGCGGCCTGTCCACCCTGTTCTCCGGCTCCTACATTGATGTCCTGCCGTCTGCGGACGGTGGCGAACCCAGGACCGACTTCGACGGGCTGGAAAACCCGCCGGTCATGCAGTCGGACGTGCCGGGCCGCACGGTCGTGCTGACGGCCGACCGCATCGGCTCGCTCAACCTCGGCTCGCCCATCATGTACCGGGACCTGGAGGTGGGGGAGATCCTCGGCTGGGACATCGGCGAGATGGCGCGCGAAATCACCATCCACGCCTTTGTCCGCGCGCCGTTCGACAAATACGTGCATGACGACTCCCGCTTCTGGAACGCGTCCGGCGCCAGCGTCCAGCTTGGCGGCAACGGGTTGCAATTCCAGGTCGAATCGTTGCGCACCATCGTGCTGGGCGGCATCGCGTTCGAAACTCCCGCCAGGGCGTCGAGCACCGTCGAGAGCGAAGTGAACCACCAGTTCGTGCTGTACCAGAACAAGGACGCCGCCGATGCCTCGCTCTTCAAGCGCAGCGTGCCGTTCCTCACCAATCTCGACAGCTCGGTCTCTGGCCTGTCCGCCGGATCGCCGGTGACGCTGCACGGCCTCAAGATCGGCGAGGTCGCCGGCGTGTCCCTGGTCTACGATCGCTCCTCCGACAACGTCCTGGCCCCCGTCCACTTCACCCTGGAACCCGAGCGCATCGCCATGCTCGACCTGCCGACCGACGGCGACCTTGACTCCAGGATGCGCCAGCTCGTGGAGCGGGGGTTGCGCGTGAAGCTGGAGACCGCCAACTTCCTGACCGGCCAGAAGCAACTGTCGATGGATATCTTCGCCGATGCGCCGCCCGCCAAGCTGGAGAAGCTAGGCGAGGATTACGTCATCCCGGCCTACGGCGGCAGCGGCAGCGACATTGCCACGGCCGCCGGCGCCCTCGTCAGCCGCCTGAGCGACCTGCCGTTCGAGTCCATCGGCAAGAACCTGAACCAGACCCTTGCCGGGGTGAACGCGCTGGTCAACAGCAAGCAGCTAACGGACTCGATGACCTCCCTGCGCGCCACCCTGGCAAGCGCCCAGGGGTTGGTGAACAACCTCAACCACGGCCTCACGCCGATGACGCAGCGCCTGCCGGCCATCGCCACGGGCCTGGAGGACGCGGTCAAGCGCACCGACACGCTGGTCAGTTCCCTGGACAATGGTTACGGCGGTGATTCTCGTTTCAGCCGCGATGTCACCCGCCTGATGTCGCAGCTATCCGACGCAGCGCGTTCGCTCCGCGTGCTGGCTGACCTGCTGTCCCGCCATCCCGAAGCATTGATCCGAGGTCGCTCCGATCAAGGAGGCCAATAGCGTGGATCATTCCCGCCGTTCCGCCCTGCTGCTGCTGGCCGCCCTGCCCGCCGCCTGCGCCTCGCCGAATCCGTCGTTATACGTGCTAGCGGCCATTCCAGGTGCGACGCATCCCGGCGCGCCGCGCAACATCGAGGTCAGGGGCGTTTCCCTCGCGCGTTACCTGGAACGTTCGCAGATCGTCCGCTCCTCCGAGGATTACCGGATGGACGTGCTGTCAAACGATTGGTGGGGCGAGCCGCTCGACGCCATGATGAACCGCATCCTGGTGCAGGAACTGAACCAGCGGCTGTCTGGCAGCACTGTTTATGGCGACAGTGGCGCCATCTCCACGCCACCCGACGCGTCGGTGGAAATCAACGTGCAGCGCTTCGATCTCAACCGCGATGGCTTGCTTCTGCTGGCCGCGCAGGTCGCGGCGGGCGCTCGCGGCACGGTGCCGCGCGACGTGTCCCTGGCGGTCCGTCCCATGGACGCCACGACCCCGGCCCTGGTGGCGGCCATGAGCGCTGCGGTCGCCCGACTGGCCGACGCCATCTCTCTTAAACTGGCGGGACGGTAGTGCCAGCAGCCCGAAGTGTTGACTGGCGTGCGCAGGGATTTGCCTAGCAGCCACAGACGAAGCAAGACAGCAGCCAGTTTTTGAACGGCCGCTGCGGCTTAGCCGTTGACCGAACAACGTGAACAGTGTCCTCTGTCCACGACATGTATCCAATAGCTAAGATGTCTGGTATATACAGGCTCGATTCAATACTTGATTTGATCTATTAAAAATCAGCACCACAGGTGCGGTTGCTGCCGTCGTCTCTAGCCATCGGGCTGGGACGGGCATCAGTCAACGGCCGAATCTAACCGCAACCAGGGTTTGATATGGATGTAAACACGCCCCCGCCATCGCTGGATGGTCAGGAGAAAAAGCGCGATCCAATCCGCTCGGGCCGTCGCCTTCCACGCGCGCTCCAGATTGTGCTGATCATCCTTGGTGCCAGCTTGATCGGTGGCTACTTATTATTTTCAAGTATATTTCATATTACGGAAACATCGCCCGCGACGCTAGCGCCTTCGTCGAGCGATTTCAAGCCAACCGAGCAGCAATGGGCGGGCTTCAAGACCGCGCAGGTGGTGATGGCGGCGTTCTCCGCCTCCCAGGTGACGGATGGCAAGATCGCGATCGACGACGACCTGACGACGGCAGTCTATTCGCCTTACACCGGCCGAGTAACAAAGCTGTTCGTGAAGGCCGGAGCCGAGGTCAAGGCCGGCGACCCGTTGTTTGCCATCCAGGCCGCCGAATTCGTGCAAGCCGCCAACGACCTCGTCACCGCGATCGCCACGGACCGGACGACCAGGGCGCAGCTCACGCTGGCCACGACGACCGAAAAGCGCCAGCACGATTTGTATCTCGCCCAGGGTGGCTCGCTGAAGGACTGGCAGCAAAGCCAGTCCGACCTCGAAAACGCCCACGGCGCCTTCAACAGCGCCGAAGTCGCGCTTGGCGCCGTACGCAACCGGCTGCGAATCCTGGGTAAGAGCGACCGCGAGGAAGCCGCCATGGAGACGGCGACCGATCCAACCCGGTTCAGTCCGGAGACAGTCGTGGCCGCCCCGATCGCGGGAACCGTCATCCAGCGCGCGGTTGGACTGGGCCAGAACATCGTCAGCCAAGGCAGCGGCGGCTCGTCGCCGGTCTTCACCATCGGCGACACCTCGCGCGTCTGGCTGCTGGCCAACGCGCGGGAGGTGGACGCGCCGGAAATCCACATCGGCGACGAGGTCGAGGTCAGCGTGCTCGCTTATCCCAATCGGGTCTTCAAGGCGAGGATCACCTATGTCAGCGCCAGCATCGACCCTGTCACCCATCGCCTGCCCATTCATGCGGAAATCGCCAATCCCGACGGCATCCTGAAGCCCGAGATGTTCGCGAGCTTCCGCATCATCACCGGTGAGGCAAGCCAGGCCCCGGCCGTTCCCGAGCAGGCGATCGTCTATGATCCGGACGGCGCGCATGTCTGGCTCGTCGGGCCCGACAAGACCCTGCTTGTCCGCAAGGTGAAGCTGGGCCGCCAGGATGGCTTTCAGCTTGAGGTGCTGGAAGGGTTGCAGGCCGGCGACACCGTCGTCACCACCGGCTCGGTGTTCATCGACCGCGCGGCCGAGGGCGACTGAGCCATGAACGCGACCGTCGCGTTCGCGCTGAAGCAGCGAATCCTTGTGCTTGTCATGCTGCTGGCTGTGTTCGCGGGCGGCATTGTCAGCTTCATGAACCTGAACATCGAAGCCTATCCGGACCCGGTGCCGCCGTTGGTGGACATCGTGACGCAGAGCGCCGGCCAGTCGGCGGAGGAGATCGAGCGGAACATCACCATTCCCATCGAGATCCAGATGGCCGGCATTCCACATGTCACGGCGATCCGCACGATCTCCTTGTTCGGCCTATCGGACACCAAGGTCCAGTTCACCTACGACTTCACCTACGACGAAGCCGAGCAACGGGTCATCAACCGGCTGTCGCAGTTGGCACCCCTGGCGAACGGCGCGCAGCCATCGATCTCGCCCGAAAGCCCGGTCGGTGAGATCATGCGCTACCGGGTCGTCGGGCCGCTCGGATACTCCGTGACGGACCTGAAGACAATCGAGGATTGGATGCTCGAACGCCGCTTCAAGGCCATCCCCGGCGTGACCGACGTGAATGGCTGGGGCGGCAAGACGAAGACGTTCGCCGTCTCAATCGATCAGCGCAAGCTCGTGGCCTACGGCCTGACCGTGCCGCAGGTGCTGACGGCGCTGAACAACGCCAACGTCAACGTCGGTGGCCAGACGGTGGACTTCTCGGCGCAATCGGCCGTGGTGCGCGGCATCGGGCTGATCCACTCGCTCGACGACATCCGCAACACCATGCTGGCATCCAACAACGGCTCCCCGGTTCTGCTGTCCGACGTGGCCGAGGTCACCGTCGGCAACCAGCCGCGGCTTGGCATCGCCGGCATGGACGACAACGGCGACATCGTCCAGGGCATCGTGCTGATGCGGCGCGGCGAGCAGAGCATGCCGACAATCCGACGCGTCGAGGCCGAGATCGAGAAGATCAACACGACCGGCATCCTGCCGCCCGGCGTCCGCATCGTGCCGATCTACGACCGCTCCGACCTGATCCGCGTGACGACGCGCACGGTGCTGCACAACATGCTGGAAGGCATTGTGTTGATCTTCGTATTGCAGTTGCTGTTCCTGGGCGACCTGCGCAGCGCCATCATCGTTGCCGCCACGATCCCCTTCGCCCTTGCCTTCGCCATCGCGCTGCTGCTGCTGCGCGGCGAGTCAGCGAATTTGCTGTCGGTCGGCGCCATCGATTTCGGCCTGATCGTCGATGCCAGCGTCATCATGATGGAGAACATCTTCCGGCGCTTGTCGCAGCCGCCGTCGCAACGCTTTGCCAATTCACCACGGGTGGATCGCGCCCGGCCAGCCGGCGGCCTGAGCGGCAAGTTTGCGGTCATTGCCCTGGCCGGCATCGAAGTGGGGCAAGGCATCCTGTTCTCCGCCGCGATCATCATCGCCGCCTTTCTGCCACTGTTCACCATGAGCGGCATCGAGGGCCGCATTTTCGGTCCGATGGCCAAGACCTATGCCTATGCCATTGCCGGCGGCTTGATCGCCACCTTCACCGTCACCCCGGCGCTGTCCGGCCTGTTGCTGCCAGCGCAGGTCAAGGAGCATGACACGGTCGTCGTGCGCTTCCTGCACCGGATCTACGCGCCCTTGGCGCGGTTCGCCCTGGCCAACCGGATCCTGACGGTCGGGGTCATGTGCCTCATGCTGGCGTTCGCCGGCGTGGCTGTTCAAGGCCTAGGACTGGAGTTCCTGCCCAAGCTGGAGGAAGGCAACCTTTGGATCCGCGCCACCATGCCGACATCAATCTCGCTGGACGCCGGCAGCCCCTATGTCGACCGCATCCGCCAAGTGCTGAAAAGCTACCCCGAGGTCATCAGCGTCGTTTCCCAACACGGCCGGCCGGATGACGGCACGGACGCCACCGGGTTCTTCAACGCGGAGTTCTTCGTGCCGCTGAAGCCGTTCGACACCTGGCCAGCCGGCGTGGACAAGGCCAGCTTGACGGCGGACATGACAGCCAAACTCGGCCAGGAATTTCCCGGCATCGACTTCAACTTCTCCCAGTATATCGAGGACAACGTCGAGGAGGCGGCGTCTGGCGTCAAGGGCGAGAACTCGGTCAAGCTGTACGGCGGCGACCTGGAAGTGCTGGAGCGCACAGCCAACAAGATGCAGGAGGTGATGTCCAGAATCCCGGGCATCGCCGATCTCGCGGTGCTAAGCTCGTTGGGCCAGCCCACGGTCCGCATCGACATTGACCGTGCCCGCGCGGCACGCTACGGCTTGGCGCCCGGCGACGTGAACGCGACCGTGCAGACAGCGATCGGCGGCCAGGCCGCCGGCAACCTCTATGAGGAGGGAAGCGACCGGAACTTCCCGATCATCGTCCGGCTGTCGCGGCAGTACCGCAACAACATCGACGCGATCCGCAACATCATGATCGGCGCGACCAATCCCGCTGGCGGCGTGGTGCAGATTCGGCTCAGCGACGTGGCGACCGTCAGGCTCACCTCGGGCGCGTCATTCATCTACCGCGAGGGACAGGAGCGCTACATCCCCATCAAGTTCAGCGTGCGCGGCCGCGACCTCGGCACAACGGTGCAGGAGGCGCAGCGGCAGGTCGCCGAACAGGTGCGGATGCCCGGCGGCTATCACACGGAATGGGTCGGCGAATTCGGCAACCTACAGGAAGCGCTGACCCGGCTGTCCATCGTCGTGCCGCTCAGCATCGTGCTGATCTGCTTCCTGCTCTACGTCAACTTCAACTCTGTCGTGGACATGCTGTTGGCCGCGAGCGTGATCCCGATGGCGTTGGTCGGCGGCATCCTGGCGCTGTTCGTCACCGGCACGCCGTTCAGCGTCTCGGCTGCGATCGGCTTCGTGGCGCTGTTCGGCATTTCGGCCATGGATGGCATCTTGGTCGTCACCTACTACAACCGGATGATTGAGTCAGGCTTGGAACGAACAGAGGCAGTGATGCGCACTTGCCTGGTGCAGTTGCGCCCGGTGGTGATGACCTGCGTGGTCGCGGCGGTCGGCCTGCTGCCGGCGGCGGTCTCCAACGGCATCGGCTCCCAGGTGCAGAAGCCGCTGGCGCTCGTCGTCGTGGGCGGCATCCTGCTGGCTCCCGTTCTGATCCTGACCGTGTTGCCCGTGCTGATCGATCTGTGCTCCCGCCGGGTTAATCTCGCGAGCGGCGCCGCGCAAATGGAGCCCGCGGAGTGAGTTCCGCCATGCTGCGCCTTTCTGCCCGCTTGGCAGCGGCGACCTGGCTGTCCGCCTGCGCGGTCGGACCTGACTTCAAGAGGCCGGCGGCGCCCGACGTAAGAGGCTACACGCCAGAGAAGCTGCCGGCGCAACTGATCTCCGATCGCGCAGTGGCGAATCCGGCGCAGGCGCTCGCTCCTGGGCTGGATGTGCAAGGCAAGTGGTGGGACCTGTTCCACAACGCGCAGCTCAGCGAACTGATCGCGTATGCTTTGCAGCACAACGCCGACCTCGCCGCGGCGCAGGCGTCGCTGAAGCAGGCGCGTGAGAACGTCTACGCGCAGGAAGGCAACTACCTGCCAAACCTGTCCGGCTCTTTTCAGCCGACGCGGAACAGGACGGCGCTTGGCAGCGTTTCGCCTGTCGCTGCCACGGGCAACCCTTATTACACGCTCTACACCGCCCAGTTGAACGTGTCCTACAACCCGGACGTGTTCGGCCTGAACCGCCGGCAGACCGAGTCCCTGGTCGCCTTGGCGGACACGCAGCGCTGGCAACTGGAAGCGACCTACCTGACGCTCACCTCCAATCTTGTCGCCGCGGCGGTCAACGAGGCGTCCCTGCGCGGCCAGATCGCCGCCACCCAGGACATCATCAAGGTCGAACGCGACCTGCTGGGCATCCTGAACACGCAGTTCAGGCTGGGCGCGGTGGCGCGCGTCGATGTGCTGGCGCAGGAGGCTCAGGTCGCCCAGGCCGAGGCGACGCTGCCGCCGTTGCAGAAGCAACTGGCCCAGCAGCGTGACCAGGTCGCCACCCTGGCCGGCAACCTGCCCAGCGAAGGCGTGCCTGCGACATTCGATCTGGCGTCGCTGAAGCTGCCGGAGGAGCTTCCCGTCAGCCTCCCGTCCAAGCTGGTCGAGCAACGGCCCGACATCAAGCAGGCCGAGGCGAACCTGCACTCCGCCAGCGCCCTGATCGGGGTGGCCGTGGCCAACCGCTTGCCGCTGATCAGCCTGTCGGCGTTCGGCGGCAGCGAAAGCCTGCGGATCGATCAACTGTTCACCCCCGACAACGCGTTCTGGACCATCGCAGGCTCCATCACGCAGCCGCTGTTCGACGGCGGCATCCTGCTCCACAAGGAGCGGGCGGCGCGGGCGGCGTTCGAGCAAGCGGCCGCCCAATACCGCGGCACGGTTATCACCGCGTTCCAGAACGTGGCGGACGCCCTGCGTGCCCTGCAAGCCGACGCCAACGCGACCCGTGTCGCCACCGTCGCCGCCCGGACAGCGTCGGCGACGCTGGCGATCACCAACCAGCAACTCCGGCTCGGCCAAGTTTCCTACTTGTCGCTGCTGAATGCGGAACAGGCGGAGCTGAATGCTCGGCTGACCCTGGTGCAGGCCCAGGCGACCAGATTGACCGATACGGCGGCGCTGTTCCAGGCGCTGGGCGGTGGCTGGTGGCATCGTTCGGATGTCCTTGTCACGGACGTTCACGGCGACGACCCTCTCGCCGTGGTGGGCATTCGCTAAGGCGACGCCAGCCTGAGGGGAACGGTTTGGCTGGCATTGCTCGCCACGGCGACAAACCAGGCTAGATCGCGGACACGCCGGAGTTGCGTTGTCGTCTCAAAACTGTCCGTGCACCCGAAATCCCAGCACGGAAACCGGACCACGGTCCGCATTATACGCCGGATTGTTGATGAACTGGTAGTCCAGCGTAAGTTTGGCGAACTTGAAGGCCGCCAAGCTGTAATAGCTTTCCAGTATCTGTTCCGGCCGAGCGTTGGGCAGCTTTCCATCCCCGATCAGTATTCCCAGGCCGCCGGCATCAAAGAAAGCTTGGGCGGCGCGGGATGTGCCGTTAACGGCGGCGGCAATGCCTAATGTGTCGTCAGGACGGCCCCAGCGGCCGCCAGAGATGGAAATGCCGAGCGACACAGTACGGGTTATGTCCGTGAAATCGTAGGCTTCCAGATTGCCCTGGGTCATGCCGGCCCGCGCGAACACCCCGATCCCATCCGCGACCTGCTGCTCCAGGTTAAAGCCGCCGCCGATCTTGGCACGGTAAACGCGGACGGCGGCCAAGTCAGGCGTCCCGCCCGTGGCAAGCGCAAGCTCCGTCGCATCGTCGTATGCTCCGAACCGGCCATGCGACACGAACGCCAGCACTTTGACCTTTCCGGGTTCGCCGAACAGGGTGTGACGCTCCTCCAACTCCTCGACGAACTGGACCTGCCGCGCGCTTGTGTCCAACTGCGTGGTGTTCGGATGCGTTGACAAGGCGAACACGCCCGTCCGCGCGGTCCACCGGCCTTGGTACCACTCCACCGAAGCACCGTAGCTGTAGCCCCAGGAGTCAGCGGCGTAATCAAAAGAGCCTATGTCAATCAGCGACCAGTTCATGAAGTCGTTCCGCGGATCGTGCGCGTATTTGTTGGTGTCGAACACGTCAGTCACGGAGAACTTGCCCACGGTCACCACAAGACGGTCCGAAGCCTGCGCGCCGCCAAGCTGGTTCAGGTCGGGATCAATGCCTTCCATCTCGCCCCCCAGGTCGATGGTCTGCCGGAAGAAAGCGCGTTGCAGGCGGACATAGGGCGAGGATTGGCCAATTTTGTAGGCTTCCCCGCTGGTGAAACCCGCCACCCCGAGCGTGTCGCTGAGACCGAACCCCTGGTCTATCTCAGGATTGATCCAGATTTCCGCGCCGCGCCACGGCCTGAAGCCGCCATACAGGGTAAAGTCGAGCGTCTCATCGCCGCGGCTGCCGGGATCAAGGCTGTTCGGCCCACGGTAAGGCGACGGGAAAGCAGGATGATACTGAAAAACCAGCGTCGATTGGCCATGAACTGCCCATTGCTCCGGCGACCCGCCCTCCGGCTGCGCGACTTTGGGTTCGGCCAAGGAGGGCGAGTTGTCCTGCGTCGGGGTCGGCTGTGCTCCTGCCTGTCCAAGCCAGGATGCCGTTATCAAAGCGGCGCCGCACGCGATGCGCCCTATTCGCATGCCGCCCACGGTGCCGAAGGGACTGGGCAAACCGCCGAGAAAGTCCAAGCCGATGCGGCCCTGGCGCCAACGACAGGCAGGCATGGGATGGTTATCAAAAGGCTGTCCCTTGATCGGCCGCTACGATGGTGGCCTGAGGTGGGCGTCAGGCGGAACGCACCGATCGGCCGATAATGATCAGCCCGTCCTGTAAAGAAACCGCCCTTTGAAAACAATCCCCGGAAGCCGGGCCAATACCGGTCTCAGCCTGCGAAATCCAGCCGTGGCGCAATCACGGACTGTTATGATTTATTGATGACGCGGGTGCTTCCCGCACCGGCCCAGCGAACGCCGCATGATCGAGCGGCCCATGCCCGCGCCCAAACCCCGGCGCGCCCAGGATTGCCGCTCGCACATAAGCCCGAGCCCGGATCACCGAATCCCTCAGGCCCAGCCCCTGCGCCAGCCCCGCCGCCACCGCGGACGCCGTTGTGCATCCCGTTCCATGAGTGTGCGGCGTGTCGATCCGCTCGCCGCTGAACGCCTCGGTTCCTGCCGCGGTCGCCAGCAGGTCCACCACGGCACCCGACTCCAGATGCCCGCCCTTCAGCAGCACCGCCGGCGCGCCCAGCGCCAGCAGGGCCGACGCCGCCGCGCGCATCTCTGTCTCGGTGCGGATGGCCAGCCCGGTCAGCGCCTCGGCTTCCGGCAGGTTCGGCGTGATCACCGCCGCCATCGGCAACAGCCGTTGCCGCAACACCGCCACCGCTTCCTGTGCCAGCAACGCCTGTCCGCCCTTGGCCACCATCACGGGGTCCAGCACCACCGGCACCCCTGCGGCGAAATCCTTCAACGCATCGCACACCGCGCCAATCGTCGTCACATCGCCCAACATGCCGATCTTGACCACATCGGCCCCGATATCGTCCATGACAACGGCGATCTGCTGGCGGATGAAATCCGGCGGCACCGCCATGACGCCGTGCACGCCCACGGTGTTCTGCGCCGTCAACGCCGTGATCGCCGTCGCTGCGAAGGCCCCCAACGCGGTGATCGTCTTGATGTCTGCTTGGATGCCCGCCCCGCCGCCGGAATCCGAGCCGGCGATGACCAGCACCCGTCCCTGCATCAATGAACGGCTTCCCGCGCCCGCGCCGCCTCGGCGATGATTTCGCACAGCCCATCAACCACCTCGGCCACCAGGGCGCTGTCCTCGCCCTCGGCCATCACCCGCACCAGCGGCTCGGTGCCGCTTTCGCGGATCAGCACCCGCCCCGCGCCGTTCAGCCGACGCTCCGCGTCGCGGATTGCCGCCTGCACGCCTTCCTCCCGCAACGGAGACCGGCCGGCGAAGCGGACGTTCTTCAGCCGTTGCGGCAGCCGAGGGAACACCTGCAACACATCCGAGGCCGGGCGATCCTGCTGCACCAGCATCGCCAGCACCTGCAGCGCCGCCAGCAAGCCGTCGCCGGTCGTGGCGAAATCCGACAGGATCAGGTGCCCGGACTGCTCGCCCCCCACATTGATCCCCGCCGCCCGCATATGCTCCGCCACGTAGCGATCGCCCACCTTGGTGCGATGCAGCTTCAGGCCCATGCGCTCCAGATGCCGCTCCAGCCCCAGGTTGGACATCACCGTCGCCACCACGCCGCCGCCGCGAAGCTGCCCGGCCTCCTGCCAGCTCTGCGCGATCAGCGCCAGGATCTGGTCGCCATCGACAACCTCGCCATTCTCGTCGGCGATCACCACCCGGTCGGCGTCCCCGTCCAGCGCGATGCCAAGATGCGCGCCATGCTCCAGCACCTTGGCGCAAATGAACCCTGGTTCCGTCGAGCCGCAGCCCTTGTTGATGTTCAACCCATCCGGCGAAACCCCCACCGGGATTACCGTGGCCCCCAGTTCCCACAACACGGTCGGCGCGACCTTGTACGCCGCGCCATGCGCGCAATCGATCACGATGCGCAGGTTGTTCAGCCGCAACCCGCGCGGGAAACTGGCCTTCGCCGCTTCGATATACCGCCCTGCCGCGTCATCCAGCCGCGACGCTCGGCCCAGCAGGTGCGAATCCGCCAGCCGATCGGCGAAGCGGCTGTCCATCAGCGCCTCGATCTGGATTTCCATCTCATCCGACAGCTTGGCGCCGTCCGGCCCGAACAGCTTGATGCCGTTATCCTCAAAGCCATTGTGCGACGCCGAGATCACCACCCCGAGATCAGCCCGCAACGAGCGCGTCAGCAACGCCACCGCCGGCGTCGGCAAGGGCCCAAGCAGGATCACGTCCATGCCCGCCCCGGTGAAGCCGGCAGTCAACGCGGGTTCGATCATGTAGCCGGACAGCCGCGTGTCCTTGCCGATGACAACCCGGTGCCGGTGCGCCCCGCGGGTGAACAGCAACCCCGCCGCTTGGCCCAGGCGCAGCGCCGTCCCCGCCGTCATCGGATCGGTGTTCGCCTTGCCGCGTATCCCATCGGTGCCGAACAAACGTCGTGTTTTGGTCATGCTCAAACCCACAGCCGGAATAGAGTCCATAATGCAACCCCACGCGTTGGGGAAGTGCAACCATGACTTAAACGGACAATGTTTGCCAAACGCGAACGGCCTGCGCCGTCTCTGGCACATCGTGTACGCGAAGGATTGATGCGCCCTGCGAAATCGCGAACAATCCGGCCGCGATCGAGCCACCAAGGCGGCGGCCCGGATCGGCCACCCCCGATAGCCGGCCAATGAACGACTTGCGCGAAATGCCAACCAGCACCGGATGTCCCAGAGACGCCAAAACCGGCAGCCCGCGCAGCATCGCCCGCGAGTGCGCCGCCGTCTTGGCGAACCCGATCCCCGGATCGATGGCGATTTGCGCCGCATCGATCCCCGCCGCCCGCGCCGACGCCACGCGCGACCGCAACTCCGCCGTGACCTCCGCCGCGACGTCGTCATACCGCGCCAGCCTGTGCATCGTCGCCGGCGTGCCGCGCCCGTGCATCAGCACGATCGGGCATCCCCACGCCGCCACCACCCCTGCCGCGTCTGGGTCATGCGTCAGCGCCGACACGTCGTTGACAATCCGCGCGCCCGCGTCAAGCGCCAAGCGCATGGTGGACGCATGCCTTGTGTCGACCGACACGAGCAGGCCCGCCCGAGCCAACGTCTCGATCACCGGAAGGACCCGGCCCTGCTCCGTTTCAGGGGAAACCGCCGCCGCCCCTGGCCGCGTGCTCTCGCCTCCCACGTCAATGACGTCCGCGCCCTCGGCCGCCATCCGAAGGCCGGCTTCTATCGCGACAGCAGGCGCTTCGGCCCGTCCGCCATCGCTGAAGCTGTCTGGTGTCACATTCAGGATGCCCATGACCCGCGGCCGGTCCAGGCAAAGTCCCGCCCATTGCCGTGTCGCCTCATCCAGCGGCGGCACAGCAGGCGCTTGCATGCAGAGAAATTTGAGAGCGACGGCATAAGCCGCTGGGGCATCGGGAAGAGGTCATGGCAGGTTTCATGCCACGCCGGCG
>CAXTXZ010000026.1:13306-14921 GCA_964248015.1 uncultured Rhodopila sp.
GCACGTGCCCTGCCTTTCAGCAAGGATTGCACAGGGTCATATCATACAAAGATTTAAAGCCACGCATGCATGCCATTGGTGTAGCGTTGTACCATGCACAAGACTGCCGAAAGCAAAACCAGGTGCGTTAATGTTTTCTTAACCATATTGTTGTATTCCGTAACTTTGTGTGCAGCCGATCGTCGGCCACACCGTTCGGCTTGGAGGGTCGCATGACGCACCTGGCAGCCACCGTTCCGCCGCCCCCTCAGGCGCTATATGCCATGCACCGAAATGCCGGAGCAGGATATTTACAGCAGCGGTCAGCCCCGCTACGAAAGCCGGTTTATCGTAAGCGGATCAAGAATTTTCTTGAAAACGTTAACAAGGTCTTTCACTATTCCGTGATTGGCAGCGGGACCCTGATCCGGCCGGTCGCCGCCAACGTGATTGCTTCTCCTTGATCGATGACGCGGCATCCCCGGACGCCAGGATGATGCTCCCTATGCGACAGGCGCATCGACAGGATCGCCAACATCCCACTCGGGGCCGTCGAATGGATGACGCGCCACAGGAAGAAAGTGCAGCGCCATGACAATGCAGTTGACCGCTTGATGCAAGAACCTGCCTTCGCACACCGCCCAAACCGGCAACGCCGCGAAAACATTCGCGCGACGCCCCTCTGCCCCCTATTCGCCAAGGCCGTACCCATCTCATATGAAAGTGTGCTGGAGCACCCGGTCGACCCTGGCATCACCTCAAACAAATGGAGCGGCCGCTAAATGGATACGGTCGATGATATTTTTACCGCCTACGCCCGCGGCTTCGAAACCCACCGCGACGCCGAGATGTCCCTCGCGGACTATCTCGAACTGTGCGGCAAGGACCCATTGGTCTACTCGACGTCAACGGAGCGCCTGCTAGCCGCCATCGGCGAGCCAGAGATGGTCGACACGTCGAAGGACGCGCGACTCGGCCGCATCTTCATGAACCGCACCATCCGGGCCTACCCGGCGTTCAGCGAGTTCTACGGCATGGAGGAGACGATCGAGCGCATCGTCGGCTTCCTGCGCCACGCCGCCCAGGGCCTTGAGGAGCGCAAGCAGATCATGTACCTGCTCGGCCCCGTCGGCGGCGGCAAGTCCTCCCTCGCCGAACGCCTGAAGGCCCTGATGGAGACCTACCCCATCTACGTGCTCAAGGCCGGCGACGACCTCAGCCCCGTCTTCGAAAGCCCGCTCGGCCTGTTCGACCCCGAGCGCATGGGGCCGCTGCTGGAAGACCGCTACAGCATCCCCCGCCGCCGCCTGACCGGCCTCATGAGCCCCTGGTGCATCAAGCGCCTGGATGAGTTCAACGGCGACATCTCGAAGTTCCGCGTGCAGAAGCTGACGCCGTCGCGCCTGCGCCAGATCGGCATCGCCAAGACGGAGCCGGGCGACGAGAACAACCAGGACATCTCCTCGCTCGTCGGCAAGGTCGATATCCGCAAGCTGGAGATGCACTCGCAGAACGACCCGGACGCCTACAGCTATTCCGGCGGCCTGAACCGCGCCAACCAGGGCATGCTCGAGTTCGTCGAGATGTTCAAGGCGCCGATCAAGATGCTGCACCCCCTGCTGACCGCGACGCAGGA
>CAXTXZ010000027.1:0-13035 GCA_964248015.1 uncultured Rhodopila sp.
CGCCAGGGCGACATCGTCGATCAGCGCGCCCCGCATGCTCTGGATACCGCCGATGCGCCGCAAGGCGCGCTGCCGTACCAGGATCGTCCCGCCGGCCGCGGCGGCGGCGCCACGCAGGGGGTTGTTCACCCAGGCAAACGGGTAAAGCAACTGGAAGAAGAACACGAACGCCGGCACCAGCGCGCGTTCGGCCCAGCTATCGCAGGCCAGTTGCACCATTTCCGACACCAGGTCGAGGTCATGTCGCTCGATCCGCGCAACAAGCATCGTCAGGTGCGCCGGATCGTGCACGATGTCGGCATCCGTCAGCAGGACCAGGTCTGCCGCGCCCGCTTCCGCCACGCCCTGATGGACCGCCCACTGCTTGCCGCTCCATCCCGCCGGCCTCGGCGCGCCCGCGACAATGGTAAGCCGGTGGTCGCCCAGAGCGCCCGCGACCGCCGCAGTGGCGTCGGTGCTGTTGTCGTCAACCATGATGACGCGAAAAGCTCCGGCGTAATCCTGCGCCAGCAGTGACCGCAGGCTTCCCTCTATCACGGGCGCCGCATCGCGCGCCGGCACGACAACCGCGACCGGCGGCGCGGGCGCGGCGACAGCCTGTGTCAGCACCGGCCCCGCCTGCCAGAACCTGCCGCGCCCGCAGATCAGGTAAACCCACGCCAGCAATGCCAAAAGCGCCAGGAGCCTCATGCCTTCAACATGCCGGCGGAGCGGTACCAGGCGACGGCGTCCTCCACCGCCAAGCGCGCCGGCCGCGTCTGGTAGCCAAGTTCCTCGCTCGCCTTCGCCGACGAGTAGAACATCTTCTTCCGCGCCATCTTCAGGTGGTCGCGAGTCATCATCGGCGTGACGCCGGAAATGCCCGCCAGCTTTTCCATCAGGAAGGCCGCTGGCCAGACGACCGCCTCCGGCAGGCGGATCGTGGGCGGACGGCGATGCACGACGTCGGCGACAAGCGCCAGGATATCCTTCAGCAGCATGTTCTCGCCGCCCAGCACGTAGCGCTCGCCGACACGGCCTTTTTCCAAGGCCAGCGCATGACCCTCGGCGACGTCATCGACATGCACGACGTTCAACCCGGTATCAATGTAGGCCGGCACCCGGCCAGAGGCGGCATCCAGTATCATCTTGCCGGTCGGTGTCGGCTTGATGTCGCGCGGCCCCACCGGCGCGGCCGGATTGACCACCACAACCGGCACTCCCTCGTGCCTGGCCAGGTCCAGCACGGCCTTTTCGCCCAGGTATTTCGAGCGCTTGTAGACGCCGACGAAATCAGCCTCATGGGTTGGCGTCGCTTCGGTCGCCGGGGTGCCGTCACCGATCTGCCCGAGGGCCGCGACCGAGCTGCAATGCACGATGCGCTGCGCGCCTGCCTGGGCCGCTGCCCGCATCATGTTGACGGAACCCTCGACGTTCGCCCGAAGCATCGCGTCCGGGTCCGGCACCCAGACGCGGTAATCGGCCGCGACATGGCACACGAACTGGCACCCCGCCGCCGCCCGCTCCAGGGAGTTCATGTCGGTCAGGTCGCCCGTCACGACCTCGGCATGGAGGCCCGTCAGGTTCCGCCGGTCGCTGCCGCCGCGCACCAGCAGCCGCAGCGCATGGCCCCGCCTGGCCAAGGCCCGCGCGACGGCGGATCCGACGAACCCGGTCGCGCCAGTGACCAATGTTGTCATTTCGCGTCCCTCTTCCTGTCAGGCTTCAATAGCGAAGCGGGTCGCGCATGGGAACTGCCATGCCAATCCCGCAATGAATCCCCTGGCTGCTTGCCCTTATGGCCGCGCAAGGGCAGAAGCCGGTTGTCATGAAACGCCTCTCTTACGTCCTGGCCCTGTTGGGGCTGCTGATCGCGGTCCTGCTGGTCTCATACTTTGGCTTCGGCAATGTTGTCTCGGCCGTCAGCCGTATCGGCTGGCCAGAGTTCGGGCTGATCGTCGGCTGGCAGATCGTGTTGTTCGTCATGCTGGGGATCGCCTGGGACATGATCACGCCTGCCCGCATGGCGCGCCGGCCGTGGCTGCTGGTTTGGGGCCGCATGGTGCGCGACGCGTCCGCCAACTGCCTGCCCTTCTCCCAGGTGGGCGGCTTCGTGTTTGGCGCCCGCGCGATCACCCTGCACGGCGTGGAGTGGCATACGGCCACCGCGTCAACCGTTGTCGATGTGACCGCGGAATTCCTTGCCCAGATCGCCTTTGCCTGCATCGGGCTTGGCATCCTGCTGGCTCGTGCCCCACGCTCGGGCCTTGCCGTGCCGGTGGAAGTGGGGATCGGACTCGCCATCGTGGCTTGCTTTGCCTTTATATGGGCGCAGAAGGGCGCCGCGTCGGTTTTTGCCCGGATTGGTCGGCGCATTGCCGGCAACTGGTTCACCGATTCTGGCGAGCGCATGCAGATCCTGCAGGTGGAGCTTGGACTGATCTATGGGCACGCCGGCAAGCTGGCGTTGGGTTTCATGGCGCACCTGATCGCCTGGATAAGCACCGGCGTCGCCGGCTGGATCGCTTACCGCGCGCTCGGCGTGCCCATCGATTTCGATGATGCCCTGGCAATCGAGGCATTGCTCAGCGCCGCCGCGGCTGTCGCCTTCCTTGTTCCTGTGAACGCGGGCGTTCAGGAGGCAGGCTATGCTGGCCTGGGAGCCATCTTTGGCGTGCCGCCGGAGCTGTCTCTTGGCGTGTCCCTGGTCAGGCGCGCGCGGGACATTGTCGTGGGCGTGCCCATCCTGCTGTTGTGGCAGCTTCTGGAAATGCGCCGCTTGCGGACGGCTAAGCGCGGCGCCAAAATCATGCCGCCTGCGCTGACGCCATGAATCCTCTGCCCGTCATGGATGGCCGCTCCGCCTTCGCGCATTGGGCAGCCCCGTGCTTGTAGCCGCGATCCTGGTCGCCGCCGGCTCGGGAAGCCGATATGGCGCGGAGACACCCAAGCAGTTCCTGGCACTTGCAGGCAAGCCGGTGATCCGGCACGCGGCCGAGGGGTTAATGAGGCACGTGGCGCTGCTTCAGCCCGTTGGCGAAGCGGTGCTCATCGAAGCCGCCCTGTCCGGCCTGGGTCATCTGTCCGTCGTCGCGGGCGGCGCAACCCGCCAGGACAGCGTGCGCGCCGGGCTGGAAGCTTTAGCCCCGCATAACCCCGACATCGTTCTTGTGCATGATGCCGCTCGGCCCGTCATCCCGCCCGGCACGATCCCGGCGTTGCTGGCCGTCTTGCGCGAAGCCCCTGGGGCAATTCCCGCCGCTCCGGTCGCCGACACGCTCAAGCGGGTCGAGCGCGGCGTGATCACCGAAACCGTGTCCCGCAGCGGGCTGTGCCGCGCCCAGACGCCTCAGGCCTTTCGCTTCGCCGCCCTGCTTGCGGCCCATCGTTCGGGATTGTCCGGCGCCACCGATGACGCCTCGCTGCTGGAAGCCGCCGGCGAGACCGTGGCGGTGGTCCCCGGTTCGGACGACAACATCAAGCTGACCTACCCCGAGGATCTCATTCGGCTGGAGCGTGTCATGGCCCTTCCTCTGGTCCCCCGTGTTGGCACGGGCTTCGATGTCCATGCCTTCCAGGACGGCCGCCCGCTTGTCCTTTGCGGCATCGTGGTGCCACACGGCAAAGGCCTGGCTGGTCATTCCGATGCGGATGTCGGCATTCACGCGCTTTGCGACGCGATCTACGGCGCATTGGCCGAGGGTGACATCGGCCGTCACTTCCCTCCGTCCGAAGCCGCGTGGAAAGACGCCGACAGCGCGCGGTTCCTGGCCCACGCGTCCGGACGCATCGCCGCCAGAGCCGGACGGCTGGCGAATGCGGACATCACACTCATTTGCGAGCAGCCGAAGATCACGCCGCACGCCCCGGCGATGACCCAGCGCCTCGCGACACTGCTTGGCGTCGAGCCTGGACGCGTTTCCGTCAAGGCGACAACGACGGAGAAGCTTGGCTTTACCGGCCGGGGCGAAGGCATCGCCGCCCAGGCGACCGTCTGTATCCTGCTGCCAGAATGATCCCACTGGAGACCGCGGACTCATGAAGCGTTACACGATCCTAACCGCGGCCTTGGCGGTCAGCATGATCGCCGGCTGCGGCCAGGTGCAAACCAGCGGAGGCAATCCTTACCCTCCGGTCCCCAATGCTCTGGCGGAGACGATGCCCAAACCGCCGGTGACGGCCGAAGCGCTCATGTGGCAGCCGGGTCATTGGGATTGGAATGGCAGCGGCTATGTCTGGGCGCCTGGGCAATATGTGCCGGCTGCGGGTCATGGCAACCTCTGGATGCCAGGTTGGTGGTCGCGTACCGACTCCACATGGACTTGGCAGCCGCCGCATTGGACGTCCTGAGCCAGGGCGACATCCTTGTTTTCAATCCAGCAGCCAGGGAGCCGCGGCCGCCTGCGCGATCTGCCGCACCTGGTTCATCAATCCCGGACCGACCGGGATGCCGGACGCCATCCGCGTCTCGGCGTTTTTCCATTGGGGATCGCCGGCGACCATGACAGGCCGGTTGGGATCGATGGGGGTGGTAGCCCGCAGAGCCGCCGTGAAGCTGGCGACATCGGCCTGGAAATCGCCCGCCTCCCGAAAGATGTTCGGGTCGATCGCCATGAAGAAGTGGCCAATGTCCATGCCCATCGGCTTCTTCGTGTGCATGGGGTCGGTGATCAGCGTCGCTCCTGACAGGCAGGACGACAGGATGTTCACCATCACCGCCAGGCCGTAGCCCTTGTAGCTGGAGTTCTCCGGCGATCCGCCAAGCGAGGTCAGGAACCCGCCCTTCTCCTTCGCCACCAGCGGGTCGTTGGAGGGCTTGCCCTGCGCGTCCAGCACCCAGCCGTCTGGCGTTGGCAGCCCCTCGTTAGCCTTGTTGCGGATGCGCCCGGCAGCGACTGTGGTTGTCGCCATGTCAAGCAGGAACGGCGCCCCGTCAGCGCTTGGCGCGGCAAACGACCAGGGATCGGTCCCCAGACGCGCCTGCTTGCCGAAGGTGGGGGCCACCTGGATGCCAGAAGCGGATGTGCAGGACATCCCGACCAGCCCTTGCTTCGCAGCCATCAGCGCGTAGTACCCCGCCGCGCCGAAATGCGCGGAACCATGCACCACGGCAGCCGCCATGCCGACGGCCTTGGCTTTGCGGATCGCCACCGACATGGCGAAATGAGCCGGCACATGGCCCAGGCCGCCGCCGCCATCAACCACCGCCGACACCGGCGTCTCCCGCGCCACCACAGGCACGGCATCCATCTTCGCCCGGCCTGAGCGGCGCAAGCCGTCGTAGCCTGGGATCATCGACATGCCATGGCTGTCAACGCCATGCAGGTCGGCCCAGGAAAGCACATCGGCGGTTGTCTCGGCGTTTGGCTCGGGCATGCCCCAGGCCAGGAGTATGGCTTTCAATTGGGCACGGTGGGTTGCATAGGATGCGGGCATGGCCTGTTCCTCCGGTTACATGGGTCTTTGCGACAAAGCTTGCGCGTCCCAGGCGTTCCGGCAAGGGTGGCGACCCATGATCAGGGATGCGAGGGAAACACGGATGGCGGACAGTCAGGCGCTGCTACGAGCGCGGTTCGGCATGGACCTGCCGGGAACCGAGGTCCCGGACACGGTCGCGGCCTTGCTCGACCGGCGGGTGACGCGGCGCTACACGGATCAGGCGGTGCCCGATTCGCTGCTGGATGCGCTGCTGGCGGTGGCGCAGTCGGCGCCGGCGAAATCGGACCTGCAACAGTTCTCGATCGTGGCGATGCGCGACAAGCCCCGGATCAAGCAGATCGCCGACTGGATCGGCACGATGGACTGGATCTGCTCCGCGCCGGTGTTCCTGGTCTGGTGCGGCGACATGCGGCGAGGCCAGAGGCTGTGCGCCAGCCACGGCATGCCGCACGCCAACAACAACCTTGACACCTTCCTGAACACCGCCGTCGATTGCGCGCTGGCCATGAGCCAGTTCATCGCCGCGGCCGAGCTCGCGGGCCTGGGCACCTGCCCCATCAGCTACGTCCGCAACCATATCGAGCGGGTGTCGCCTTTACTGGGGCTGCCCGCTGGCGTCTATCCGGTCGCGGGGCTGACGGTTGGCTGGCCGGTTTTCCGTCGCCCGGTGTCGATGCGCCTGCCGCCCGGTGTCGTCGTCCACCGGGAACGCTATGACGACAGCGGCCTGGACGAAGCGGTCAAGGACTATGACCAGCGCCGTGACGCGCGCGATCCGATAGCGACGGGCAGCCAGAAGAACAGCGACATCTATCCGCCAAGGAACACCGTGACATGGAGCGAGAACGTCGCCCGCCAGCTCTCCGTCCCGGAGCGCTTCGGCTTTTCAGCGTATTTGAGGACGAAAGGTTTCGATCTTGCCTGACGATGCCAGCCTGGCCACCCGCGCCCAAACCGTTCGCGCCCAAACCGTTCGCGCCAGGCACGCCGCCAGCCTGATCGTCCTGCGTCTTGAAGGCGACGAACCGCACATGCTGATGGGCATGCGGGGGGCGAAGCATCGTTTCATGCCGAACCGCCTTGTTTTCCCAGGCGGACGGGTCGATCGAGCCGACCTGGGCAGCCCGTCGGCGACGCCGTTGATGCCGCACACCGAAGCCGCGCTGCGCAAGAACACCAACGCGAAGCTGGCCTACGCCCTCGCGATCGCCGCCGCGCGCGAACTGCAGGAGGAAACCGGCCTGTCGCTCGGCGTGCCGCCGCGCCTGGATGGGTTGCATTACCTCGCCCGCGCCGTCACCCCGCCGTCCAGCCCCATCCGTTTCAACGCCCGCTTCCTTGTCGTGTGGGCTGACAAGGTCACCGGAACGCTTGGCGGCGACGGCGAACTCGATTCCCTGCGCTTCTACGGCATGAACGAAGTCCTGGCGCTGGACCTCGCGCTGCCGACAAGGCGGGTTCTGGAACGGCTGAAACAATGGCTGGCGATGACGGAAGCCGATCGCCAGGGACAGGCGCGCACCCCGGTTCTGCTCCGTGATCGCGGCTGGCTGATGGAGTAGGGTTTAACTGGTATCGGAATTGCTTAAACGATAGGGACATACGCAATTCCGAAGGCGCATTCATGAACGATCTTCATTTCCTGACCATTGCGCAGGCATCCGCCCGCATCAAGGCCAGGACGCTGTCGCCGGTCGAACTCGCCAAGGCCTTTATTGCTCGTATCAAATCAATCGACGGCAGGTTGAACAGCCATCTGCTTCTGCTGGAGGAACAGGCACTGGCCGACGCCGCGCGGGCGGAGCAGGAGATCATGGCGGGCAACTGGAAAGGCCCGCTGCACGGCATCCCGATCGGCTTGAAGGACATCTACAACACGGCCGGCATCCGCACCACCGGCCACTCGGCCCTGTTCAAGGACCATGTGCCGGCCGAGGACGCCTTCACGGTCACTCTGCTCCGCCAGGCCGGCGCTGTCATAACCAGCAAGCTGGCGACCTGGGAATTCGCCATCGGCGGGTCTTCTTTCGATCTGCCCTGGCCGCCGGCGCGAAATCCCTGGGACGTGTCGCTTGACCCGTCCGGTTCCTCCTCCGGGTCGGGCGCGGCGGTCGCGGCGGGCCTCTGCATGGGAGCGATGGGCAGCGACACGGGCGGATCGATCCGGGGGCCGGCCGCCTGGTGCGGCATCGCCGGGCATAAGCCGACCTATGGCCTGCTCGGCCGCCGCGGCATCCTGCCGCTCTCCTTTTCGCTGGATCATGCCGGGCCGATGTGCTGGACCAGCGAGGATTGCGCGCTGATGATGCAAGTGCTGGCCTGCCACGATCGGCTGGATGCCGGCAGCGCCTCGGTTCCGTCCGCCGACTACAGCGCCGGCATGGGCCAAAGCCTGGCGGGGCTGCGTGTCGGCGTGGCGCGGCATTTCTTCGAGAAGGACCTGATCACCGATCCTGAAACGATCGCGGCGCTGGAAACCAGCGTCAGCGCCCTGCGCGATCTCGGGTGCGTAGTCAGCGACGTCAGCCTGTCGCCGTTCGGCGTTTACGCCGATGTCGGCAGCCTGATCTCTCGCAGTGAGTCTCACGCCATACACCAGCACTGGCTGCGGACCACGCCAGAGCTTTATGGCACGTTCGGCCGTCACCGCCTGATGGCGGGCGCTTTTGTCTCGGCGACCGACTTCATCAACGCGCAACGCCAGCGCGCGAGGCTGATCGCCGAATTCGCCGAAACCATGAAAACCGTTGATGTGGTCCTGTTCCCGACGGCTCGTTGCCCGGCAAGGCCGATCGGCGAGGATTCCATGGCATCGGGCTTCCAGCCCTTTTTCAACCGTGCCTTCAACGTGATTGGCAATCCCGCGCTGTCCATCTGCAACGGCTACAGCGAAAAGGGCTTGCCGCTCGCGTTGCAGATTGGCGGCCGTAATTTCGAGGATGCCCTGGTGCTCCAGGTCGGCGACGCCCTGGAGCGTGCGTTGGGCACGCGGTCACGCCGGCCGCGGCTGAACTGAAGCCAGCCCGGACCGGTCCCGGAGCCTGCTACCTTATTATCGCCAAAACGATTTCCACCGTGATCAGCACCAGGATGATGATCTCCAGCACTTCCGACCGGCTGCTGTGCGCCTCGTCGTACAGCGCGGCATAGGTGTCCCGGATGATCGATAGCTTCCTGTCCACCGCCGCGCTGACGGTAGGGACCCGGAACAGTTCCAGCGCCGCCGCGTAGATGCGCGCCAGGTAGACGTCCTCGGTCACTTGAAGCGCGTTGTCCACTTTCTCCGTCAGTTCCGTCACTTCAGCCACCAAGGTGTAGAGCCGGCGCGCCAGGTCGGCGAAGCGGCGCGCGCCGGGCAGCGCCCAGCGGCGGCGTGTCGCCTCCACCAAGTCGTACATCCGGGGCAACTCGGCATCCAGCAGCTCGTCGTAATAGCGCATCTCAAGCAACTGCGCGTTCGCCACTTCCAGCACGTCGATCACGTCCGAATCGCCACGCGGCTCATAGATGAACGCCCGGTCCCAGGTCAGCGCCACCAGATCGTCTGTGTAATAGGAATACCGGTGCCGCAGCAGGTCCAGCTTGGCGGCCTCGGACAACGGGCGAAGCTCGCCGGACAGCAGGGGCACCAGATCAATCCGCTGTTGCAATCCGTCGGCCGGCACCGGCTCGCTGAACGCATGCACCACGCCGATCAGGTAGTCTTCCTCCAAAGTGGACGGACTTGGGCGGATCAGCGCGCCATCAACGCCCAGGCGCACCCGTTCCAGCAAATCGCCCCATAGCGGGCTGGCCGCCACGTTGCGATCGACCGTGTTCAGCAGCAGCGTGAAAGCGCCCCATGGCATATCGGCCACCGGCACACGCAGCGCCAGGCTGACGATGCCGAAATCATACAGCCGAGCGGTCACGGCCGCATGGGACCGTCGCCGCCGCCAGCGCCAGGGCCACCGTATCCAGCGCCAGCGCGACCGGCGGAACGCCGAACGCGACGGCCTTGGCGGGCGTGGCGCTGAGCCGCCCACGAGAGCTTTCGGTGCGGACCTTGCGCGCCCAGACAGCCTCTGCCTTGCTCAGGTCGATGGCGTAGGCGACGTCGAACAGCCGGTAGGCGATGATCGACCCCGCGGCGACATCCAGCGTCACGGCGTCAGCCTGTTGGGCCATCTTGGTCAAGGAAGCGCTGAGCCGCCAGGGGATCGATCAGCGCGTGAACCTGGAAAGTCGCGGGAATGATGTCCGCCCAGGCGTTCAGGTGCGCGTGCAGCGCCTCATTCGAGGCCACGTCGAACAGGACAACCGCGCCGCGCCCGACCTTGGCATGAACGGACCGCGCCTCGCCGGCGTCGATCAGCGGCTGCACCCAGGCCCAGTAGCGCCGCCGTGCCGCGACGACGCCCGATGGAGGTTCGGGCCGAGGCTCGCTGATGACCAGGAACAGCATGGTTAAGACTCCTAGGCACGGATCGCGGGCGGGCGCCGCAACGCCCAGAAGGTGATGCTGCCGGCGACATAGAACAGGATCGACAGCCAGAAGGCGACCCGGTAGCTGCCGGTGGCATCGAACACGAACCCGGCCAGCCATGACCCTCCGGCGGCTCCCAGCCCGGTGCCGATGGTGATCACGCCCAGGATCGTGCCCAGGTTTGGCCCAGGGAACAAATCCGCTGTCTTGGCGGTGATCGCCGGTCCCCTGGCGCCCCAAGTCAGGCCAAAGAAGCACGCGTGCAGCCACAGCAGCACATGCTGATCCGGCGAGGTGATCATCAGCCCGAAGGCCACGCCAAGGATCGAGGTGCCGTAAGTCAGCACGCCCGAAAGCTCGCGGCCAATGTAGTCGGAGATCGTGCCGGTCACGATCACGCCCGGCAGCGACAGGAACGCGCCCATGCCCAGCACCCCTGCGGCATACAGCTTGTCGAAACCAACATCGACGGCGAATGCCAACTGGTGCAGCGCCACCAGGAAGCTGCCCAATCCGGTGAACATGTAGACCGCGGTCAGCAGCCAGAAATGCGGCGTGCGAATGGCCTGGGCCAGCGTCCAGCCGCCGCCCTCGACCGCGCCGCGCCCGCGTCCCTGTCCAGCGCCACGAAACAGCGCGGCCAGCGGCAGCAGCGCGATGCCCATGAAGACGCCTTGCCACAGGTAAGCCCCGCGCCAGCCCAGCCCGGAGATCATCATCGTCGTGAGCGGCGCTGAGAACGCGCGGGCGAACCCGTTCGCCGATTGCACGACAGACACCGCCATGCCGCGACGGCGCACGAAATGCCGCGACAGCAGGGGCACGAACACCACCAGCCCAAGGCAGTTCGCGCCCAGGGTCATGATCACGCCGTAGACAAGGATAATCTGCCACAGCGCGCTTACCTGCGAACTGATCAGCAGCCCGATGCACAGCACCGTGCCGCCGATCAGGATCAGCCGGCGCGCGCCCAGCCGGTCCACCAGCAGCCCGACGAGGGGCGAGCTGATGCCGTTCACTGCCTGTGCCACCGCGTAGGCAACCGAGACGTCGGCGCGCGACCAGCCGAACACCTCGATGAAGGTGACCAGGAACACGGTGTAGGCGTGCATGAAGCCCGCGCCGATCGAGAACGTGGCGAACGCGGCGCCCAGCAGCAGCCAGGAACGCGGGGACGGGGTTGGAGCGGCATCGGACATTGCCAACCGTTCTGCCCTCTGCCGACAGGGATGACCAGAGCGGCCAGACCGTTATCGCCCTGACTATGGCAAGCGATAACGGTCTGGCTTTACACGGACCGGCGATTCACGCCCCGACTGTCTCCCCGCAGGACGATCGCGTCTAGTGGATCAACCCGGCGCTGCGCGGCAGGAACAGTGAAAACTCCGGCACGCAGATGATCAGCATCAGCCCGACCAGCAGCGCCAGCAGGTAAGGCATGTAGGAACGCGCGTGCTGCCCCACGGAGATGCCGGCGAAGCGCAACGCCATCAGCAGCCCGACGCCCAGCGGCGGGGTGAACAGCCCGATGCCGACGGCCGCGGTCTGCACGATGTCGAAATGCACCGGATGGATGCCGATCCTGGTCGCGATCGGGAACACAACCGGGATCAGCACGACGGCGGCGGGCAATCCCTCCAGCACCATGCCGAACACCAGCGTGATCAGCGCGACAGAGGTCAGGAACAGCCACGGGCGGCTTTCCAGCGGGCCGAGCGCCCAGCCGAGGAACTCGGGCATGCCGGACAGGCCCATGAGGTACTGGAAGATCGTCGCCACCGCGAGCAGGAAGACCACGACGCCGGTCAAGACGCCGGCCTCGTAGGCCAGGTGCAGCACCTGCATCCAGGTCACGTTGCGGTAGAAAAACTTGGCGGCGAGCAGTGAGTAAAGCGCGACGATTGCGCCGGCCTCGGTCGCGGTGAACGCGCCCATGTAGAAGCCGCCCAGGATCACCACGGGGATGACCAGCGGCACGGCGGCGTTCTTCAGCGCCGCCAGAACACGTGATAGGCTTGTCCGGGTGTCCTTCGGCCAGCCCAGCACATGCGCCTGGATCAGCACCAGGACGCACAGGCAGGCGCCGATCACGCCGGCGGGAATGAACCCCGCCAGGAACAACGCGACGGCCGACTGGTTGGTCACCGCGCTGATCACGATCATGAAGATCGCCGGCGGAACCAGCATGCCCATCGCCGTGCCGGCGGCGATCAGCGAGGCCCCGTCCTCGGGCCGGTAGCCGGCCTTTTCCAACGATGGCATCAGCGCGGAGCTGAGCGCCGAAACCTCCGCCATCTTCGAGCCGCAGATGTCGCTGAAGAAATACGACACGACGATCACCGACATGCCCAGCCCGCCGCGCAGCCAGCCGACCAGCGCGCGGGCGAGTTCCACCAGCGCGGTGGACATGCCGGCCCTTTCCATCAGGGAGCCGGCGAAGACAAAGGACGGGATCGCCAGCAGCACCCAGCTTTGCGAAGCCGAAATCAGCGTCGAACCCAACTGTTGCAGCGGCAGGCCGGACGCGAGCAGGCCGACGACGCCGGCCACCCCCAGGCAGAACACGATCGGCAGGGACAGGACCAGCAGCGCCAGGAACGTCGCGAGGGTGCCGAGCAGGATCATGGCCTCTATTCTCGCACGTCGAGGAAAGTGTGGTCCGGCCCCTTTGGATGGCGTGCCGCGTCAAGCGCATAGAGCGCCATCAGGATTCCGCCCACGGTGGCGGACGCGTAGAGCCAACCCAGGCTGATCTCCAGCGCAGGGGAGGTCAGGGTGATGTTCAACAGGGTCAGCTTGTAGCCGAGCCAGGCGATCAGGCCGCCGAAGGCGGCGATGCAAAGGTTGTGCAGGACGTGAAGCACGGCCTGGGCACGGGGCGGCAGGCGATGGGTCACGACGTTGAGCGCGAAATGGCTCCGCTCCCTCACGGCGATCGCGGCTCCGATCAGCGTCAGCCAGGCGAGCGTCGTTTCACCCACTTCCTCCACCCAGAAGAAATTGGGCGGATCGACATCCAGCCAATCGGTGATCGGCAGCATGATGTATCGCATGAGCACGCCGTACAGCATGTCGCCGATGGCCAGCAGCACAAGGCCGCCCAGGAACACCCTGGGCAACAGAACAAGGATGGGCGTGGGTTTCATGCCTTG
>CAXTXZ010000027.1:13135-14821 GCA_964248015.1 uncultured Rhodopila sp.
TCAGGCCGCAGGTCGTTCCACATCTGCAAATTCATCGCCACCAGCGTCGCGCCGTAGTTGTGGCCGGTCAGCGAGTAGTATTTCGAGACCTCATACGCTCTCAGCGGCACCATGTTGACGACCGGCAGGTCGGCGCCGTCGATGACGCCCTGCTGCGCCGCCGTGATGACCTCGGCCCATCCAAGCGGGACCGCTATGGCGCCAAGCGAGCCCACCGTGTCGGCGAAAACCTTTGACGGCTGGGTGCGGATCTTCAGGCCGCGCATGTCCCTCACGACGTTGATCGGCCGCTTGGCGTTCCACACATGCCGAAAGCCATAATCGAAGAAGTAAATGACCTTCACGCCGTATTTTTGCTGGAACAGCTTGTCGAGGTCGTCGCCGATCTTGCCGTTCAATATGGTATAAGCCTGCTGGTAGCTGCTGATCAGGTAGCCGACCAGGAAGACGCCCATCTCGGGGAATAGGGTGGCCGACGCGCCGCCCGGGTTGCCCATTGCGATGTTGCCCGCCTTGACGGCGTTCATTATGTCGATCTCCTTGGTCAGCAACGTGCCGCCATGGTAGGTGACGTCGAGTTCGCCGTTGGTCCGTTCGGTCAGCGCCTTCGCCATCCAGTCGAGCGCGATCGCGCCGGACTCCGGCAAGGGATTGACCGCGGCGATCTGCATCTTCCTTGGTTTCGCCTGCGCGAACGCCGGGGCCTTGCCGCTGGCCAGGATGCCGGCCAGCCCGCCGCCCGCGCGCAAGATGGCGCGGCGTGATGAGACGATGCTCATGGCGTTTCCCCTGAAAGTGCCTTTGTTGCCTGAGAGCCTACAACACTGGCAGGCTATGTCCATCGAGGAAACGGAGCATCCGATGATCCACAGCCATTCCCAGTGGGGTCCGACAGACCAGCTTGGCGCCGGCAACCTGATGACGGCGGAAAAGCGGCTGGCGGCATTGGCCTCCGTGAAGCAAGGCCGCGTCTACGACATCAGCCACGAGATCTTCATGGGCGCGCCCTTCATGGCGCCGAACCAGACCCCGTTCCTGATGTCGATCTTCGGCTCCTGGCGCGACACCATCAAGCGGCGCCGCAAGCTGGGCGCGCTGAACGACGCCGGCACCAACCTGGAGCGCATCGAAATGACCGCCCACGTCGGAACCCACATCGACGCGCTCGGCCATTTCTCCAAGGGCGACAGGCTCTACAACGGCTATGCCGCCGCCGATGTGGTGACCGACTGGGGCCTGGACCAATTGGGCATCGAGCACGCGCCGCCAATGATCACCCGAGGCGTGCTGTTCGACGTGGCGGGCATGACCGGCGGGACGCACATGGCGCCAGGGCAAACGATCACGCCGGACCATCTGAAGCGGGCGGCGGATGCCGGGGGGTTCTCTGTCGAGCCAGCCGATGTCGCGTTGATCCGCACCGGGTGGGGCCGCTGGTACGGCGTTGACAACGCCCGCTACCTGGAAGGCGAGCCAGGCCTCGACGTGCCAGCGGCGAAATGGCTGATCGACCAGGGCGTCATGGCGATCGGAGCCGACAACATGGCGGTCGAGGTGCTGCCAAACCCGGACAAGAGCCTGATGATGCCGGTGCACCAGTTCGCGCTCGCCGAATGCGGCGTCTACCTCATTGAAAACCTGGCGCTGGAGGAACTCGCGGCGAACCGCGTCCATGCCGGTTGCCTT
>CAXTXZ010000028.1:0-14819 GCA_964248015.1 uncultured Rhodopila sp.
CGCCCACTCGGCGCCGAAAGACCGGACGGTTCGCTCATCGAAATTGCGCGCGCTCATGTTCACCTCCATCCTGCTTTTTGCATTGCCGCCTTGTGCGGCAGCCGTGCCGAGACCGCCGCGCGTGGCCTGGCAGGGACAAGGCCTTCCGCTGCCTGATCTCTAGTGGCCAGGCAAAGCGCCACGCCGAACCAAACAAACGGATGACGGATGATTAATCCTGTCAGGCTGAACAACGTCAGGCCGCACAGCATGGCGGTCAGCCCGGCGTAACGTGATTTGTAGACACCGCGAAGTGCAACCGTAAGCAGCCAGAAGAAGCTGATGACCAGAAGCAGGCCGCCTTGGGTCAGCAAGTCAAGCGGCGTGTTGTGGGCTTCGTAATTAGCCATGGCGCCCTGTTCCGGTCGCTGCGTGTTCCCGCTCTGCTCCATCCCTGACACGTGGTCCGCCGCAATCTCCGCGGGCATCTGCAAATGCGGGCCGGGCCCGAGCCCGAGCATGCCGGATTGCAGGCTGCGCCTCAGCGCCTGTCGCCACAGGGCGAACCTGAGCGCGGATTCATCCGCCGCGTATTTTCCGCCGCCTTTCTCCAGGCTCGCGGCAAACGTCGATGCCGCATCAGGCGACGCCAGCATCAACGGAACGCCGACCGCCAGAATGAACGGCAGGCTCAGCACGGCGATCCATGCGGCAGCCGATCTCAACGCCCGTTCGGGCTTCCGCAAAGACACCCAGGCGCGCAGCTTCACCGCCGCGAAAACCAGGCCGGCGCCAATCATCGAGAACGTGCAACCATCGCTTTGCGAAAGGCGGCCCACCCAGACCGCAAGGACAAGGCAGATGATGCCCCGCACCCACGCTCCAACGGTCGTTGCCGTTTCGACAACATGAAGCGCGGTCAGCGCAAGGCTCAGGCAAAGCACCGCAAGCTGATTGGGATTATCCGACCAGCCACGGAGACGCTCCCAGAACCATGGATTCACATTGGGAAGGGCGACAAGTTCCGCCGCCAGCGCCAGGATCAGGCAGAGCGACACGATGCCCAGATCGCAGGCCATTCCGGCGACCCGTTGCAGCCGGCTCGCGGCGTCCCTTCCCGCGACCATGGCGCAACTGACGGCGGCAAGCAGGGGATAAGCGAAGACATCATGCAGGAACCACCTTGGGTCGTAGGTTTCGCCTTGGAGCAGTCCTGTCAGCGTGCCAGTCGCCAACGCCAGCGACAGGCACAGCCAGAAAACACCCATGCGGCGGAAGGCGGGCGACAGCGGGGGACCGGGCCGCTGGATAAAGACCGGCAGGCGCAAGACCAGCCACGCGACCAGGCACAGCTCGCCGGGACCAACCGGCAGCGACCCGATCCTCAGTTGCGAGGCGGTGGAGAGAAGCAGGCCTGCGGCAAGAAGAACATCTGGGTTCATCCCGCGCGGCCTCCAGGATGGCGGGTCGAATCAACGGCGACTGCCACATGTCGCTTCCTGGATCGCGGCAGGCGCATGGTTCTAGCTTGTGCAAAGGCCCAAGCGCCTGCGATGGCCCCGGCCGGCGCTTGCAGGAAGGCGACGCCGCCAGGCAACAGGTTCAGCCGGCGCCAAACGAGCAGCGCCATGACGGCGTTCATGCCGACAAGGCCAAGTGACGTGGCCGCGGCGGCCCCGAGAAAGCCGAAACCTGGCACCAGCATGGCGCTCGCGAGCAGGCTCGCGCCGGAGAAGATCGCCATCACCGTCGCGGCGAGCGCCTCGTGCCCGGACATCGTCAGCAGGAAAAGTTGCGATCCGACGGCGCTTGCCACGACCTGGCCGCCGAGCAGCACGTTCAGCGCCGGGATGGCGGCCATGAAGTCGTTGCCGAACCACCGCAGCAGCAGCGGTCCCGCCACGAAAAGCACGGCGCCGGCAATGCTGGCGGCGCCAAGCATGGTCCAGAGCGTCGCCTGGTTCACCAGCGCCTGAAGCCCGGCGCGGTCGCCGCGAGCGACGTGGTCAGCCACCATCGGGGCGAACTGCGCATTCACGGCAATGCGGGGCAGGCTGACGATCGCGGTGAGGTTGAACGCCAGCGAATAGATCCCGGCCTCACTCGAATGACCGGCCCAGGTCAGTGTCAGCGTGCCGGTCCGGTTCATCACCACTTCAGCCGCGGCGATGGCAATGAGCGGGATTGCCGTACGCCGCCAGGCCAGGACCGCTTGCTCCGGTGTCGCCGCGGCGACGGATCGCGGCACTCGGCGGCGCGCGATCAAGGTTATCAGCGCCAGCCCCGCGACGGCGGCGCACAGGGTGGCGATCATCGCGGCCGGAGCGCCGAAGCGGCCGGCGGGCAGCAGGCTGGCCAGCAGGATGGCGCCGAGAAGCAAGCCGTCGCGGAGCAGCCTGTCGGGAATGAGCGACGCCGCCATGCCGCCGAATGCGCGAACCTTGGCGCAGCGAATCCAGAGCAGCGCATAGGTTGGCACCAACCAGAAACCCACGAAGAACGTGCGTGCCATGCCAGGAGATGACGTGTCTCGCCACATCGCGACAATAAGCGTGCCGACCACGGCAATCGCCGTGCCCACCACGCTCGAACGCCGTTCGGCGTAGCGCGCCACGCCACGCGCCAGTCCCCAGGCCTGCCGCGACCGGTAGGCCGACACGAACCGCAGCAAGGACACATCGAAGCCCAGGGCCGCCAGGTAAGCCAGCAGGGTCATGAGGCCGAGCACGTAGGCGTAGATCCCGTAGGACGCCGTGCCGATCAGCCGAGCGAGCGCCAACTGAGACAGGTATGTCAATCCGACGCCGGACACATGGATCACGAATGCCGCGGCGCTGCCGCGCATCAGGCTGTTCGGTCCAAGCAAGGCGCGCGTCATGATCCGTTTCAATGCGAGGCGCCCTGGAACTTCGGGTTGCCTGCTGGCCGCTCCTGCCCTCGGGCTTCCCCGGCTTGCCGCCAGGCCAGTTTTTCCTCGACCAGGGCAACCGCCTTGCTCAACGCGGTCTCGTCGCTGGAGCAGAAGTATGTGACCTCCTGGCCGGTTTGCTGGAGCAACGGAAACAGATTGTCGAAGAAGCCGGCAAAGCGCATGTTCTCCTCGATGGAGAACTCGAGCCGCCGTTCCAGCCAGCCCTGCGCGGCCATGCGTTGGGACAGGCGATCAAGCAGCACTCCATCCGGTTCCTTCAGGCCAATCAGGATTTCAGGCATGGGTATGACCCGCAGCATGTTCGCTATGCGCGCCTGATCGGTCGCGTTGGAAAGGATCACCAGCGATCCGACCAACTGAACAAATCCTTGGTCGACCACCACTGGATGCAAATCATGTTGCACCAGGCGCGTTGCGCAAGTTAGGTGCAGCGCGTAACGAAAAAGCCGAGCCGACCAAAGCGCGCTGCGTGGGGGCATCGCCCGCAGCAGGCTCCATGTCGTGCCGAGATCAGCCGGGTGCGCCGCCGTTTGCCGCAGATCGAACAGCAAACGGGAAGCCGGCCGCATGACGCGCGAGGCGGCGGCTGACAGGGGCGAAGCGGCTTGGCGGCTGCCAGCGTCGTCTCCCTCTTTTGGCCGCATGCTTACAAGCAGCTCCGCTCTATGCCCGCGGTTGCCCAGCCTTGCCGCCAACGCCCGGGCGAAGGTGGTCTTGCCGGACCCTGGCGGGCCAAATAGCTCGATGATCATGGCGGGGCCGCATCTGCTTTCATAGCAGGCGCCAGACTTCCCGCTTGGCTTGCGCGATCACCTCACTCAGCGGCTGGGTTGCGTCGATCGTAACGACTCGGGGGAAGCTCAGCGCCCGCACGCCCGCCACCCTCGCCTCGATGACATCGCGATCCATCGTGGGTTCGCGAGCGGCGATCAGCGCCGGCGTCGCTGCAAGCTTGATGACAAGGTCTGGTGGAAGCTGGCGCGCCCTGGCGTAAGCGCGCGCCTCGAACCGGCGCAGCCATCCGGGCCGCCCACGCAACCGCGGCAACAGCGGGCCATCGTTGAACGAGGCGATCTGGTCCTGGGGATAGCGATCCGCGACGACCACGAGGCCGCGCGCGGCGCCGCGATGCGCCGCGGCCAGTTTCAGCCGCTTCTCCATGGCGAGCACCGTGGCCCAAACGGTCAGCAAGGCGCTGTACGCCGGGCCTGGAGGCCGGTCAGTGACCTGGCCGTGTGATGCCCCCCTGGGCCGGGCCGGCAGCAGCGCCGTCACAATCGGGACCATGAGCTTCAATGGCGCCAGCAGCAGGGACGGCCTGCCGCCGCCAGTGCCGAAGTAGATCGGCATGACGTCAAGTTCGGCCTCCAGCCAAGCGCGGATGGCGCGGGTCAACGTTGTCTTGCCGCTGCCGTCCACGCCGATCACCGCGATCACGAGGCCTCCGGCGAACGGGCGCCGGCTCCAGGGGCGGGGGGCGTGCAGAAGGCGCCTGTTGAGGCCGCCCATGGCCCAGAAGGCGGCGCGCAGCGCGCCGCGCAGTGACGCTTCCAACTGGTTGTAGCGCCGGTGGACGGAAAGATGGCGGCGCACCTGCCGTGACAGGCCACGCGGCAGGCCCCGTGGCCCATCGAAAAATCCGGCCGTCACCGGATCGGCCAGGTCAGGCCCGAGCAGCGCTTCCGCGCGCCGGCGCAGGGCGTCGCGATCGACCCGCCGACGCAGGGCTTCCTGATCCAAGGCGAACTTCGCGCCCGCGGCCCGCCAGTTGCGCCACAGCACGGGGTCGCCGCGGCGCAGTTCCACGCCGCGGCGGAGAACGAGCAGCAAGGCCTCGGTTGCCGGGTCCAGCATGCGGACCGGCAGGGCCGGATGAGTTTCCGCGGCGGAAAGAACCTGGTCCGTCCAGGGAAGCTGGTAATTTTTCAGCAGCGCGCTTCCCAACGCCAGGCAAAAATGCAGATGCACGTGGAGCAGCTTGCCGGTTGCCTCGTCGAAGCCCAGGAAACTGGCGATTGCCGGGTCGGCTCGGCAAGCGGCCGCGGGAAAAGGCTTGAAGCCGCAATCGAGCAGGACCTTCTGCAGCCGCGCATGATCCATGGGCGCGACCAGCAAATCGAGGTCGGTTTCGCCGGCCAGCGCGGCGCCGATGCGAAGGCTGCTCTTGAAGTAGCACCAGCCGACTTCTTGCCGCCGCAACGACTCCAGAAGCTGAAGGAGACGGTCAGAGGTGGCGCGCGCGAGGGCCGGTTCATCCCTCACAGTCCTTGCTCCGCATGGCCGGCGGCAGGATCATGGCGCTGATCCGAGTGCAGCGGTTCGTTCGGCCCTGGCCCGCTGATGAGGGTGTAATCCCCAGCGTCCGTGTA
This sequence comes from uncultured Rhodopila sp., assembly GCA_964248015.1. GTDB lineage: Bacteria > Pseudomonadota > Alphaproteobacteria > Acetobacterales > Acetobacteraceae > Rhodopila. The sequence goes on from CAXTXZ010000028.1 coordinate 5,281, forward strand.
GCGATAGGAAAGATGCCTTTTCGGATCGACCTGCGTCACCACGACGCTGGTCGCCTTGGCCAGGTCATGGTTCAACAACCCACGATTGCGCAACACTCCGATCGCGCTTTGCGCGACATCCCGCTTGGTGCTGCCCCATTTCACGGCGAAGACGATTTTATCGACCATTGTCGCGAGCAGACGGGTCTCGGTGATCGACAAAAGCGGGGCGCTGTCGATCACGACGCAATCGTAATCTTCTCGCAGGGAGCCGAGAAGCTGCCTGACATGGGCATTCACGAACAACACGGGGTCGGTGGATGTGCCGCGTCTCACTGGCAGGTAATCAAGGCCAAGGCTGCGCAGGCGCTGGATCGACATCGCGGTGAGACCTTCCGCCTGGCTCGGCCCCGGCAAACCGCCTGGCATCCGATTGGCGAGTTCCCGCGGGATGGACGGGTTGCGCAGATCGAGGTCAACCAGCAACACCCGCCGCCCGAGTTGCGCCGCGTAAACGGCAAAGCTGACAGCCAAGGTTGTCTTGCCCTCGCCCGGCAGGCTTGAAGTCACCAAAATCGCCCTTTTCGTGTATTCGTTTGGCGTAAGCAAGGAGACGACGACGGACCGAACTGCCTCGGCATACGGAGCGAACGGCTTGGCGAGCAGGTATTCGTGAAGCCGGAGCTGGCCGGCAGGCCGAACCTGGGGAATCAGGCCAATGCAAGGCAGGCCAAGCAGGGTGGTAATCTCATTCTCGGTTCGGAATGTCTCGTCCATGCGGTCCCGGACGACGGCGATCAGGCAGCCCAGGATCGTGAAGCCGATCAAGGCCGGCGGCACGAACAGCAGGGGAATTGGCGAACTTGGCCGTTCGGGCGGCGCGGCAAGCGACAGGATTTCGACGCTTGGGGACAAGCCCTCCCGTTGTTGCTGCAACTCCTCCTGCCTTTGCAGCAGGTTGAGATAAAGCTGGTGGTCCAGGCTGGCCTGGCGTTCCAACTGGCGAACCTTGTTGTCGGTGCTTGATCGCCGCAGCGTGTTGAGCCGCTCCCGGATCAACCGCACTTGCGCAACGGCTTCCTGCTCGTTGGCGGCGAGGTTGTTGAATCCGCGGTCGACTTCCTTGCGGATCTGCCCTTTCACTTCGTCCAGCAGGCTGGTCACCAACAGAAGTTTTGGCGTCTTCGGGAGGTAACTGGCTTCCATGGTCACCTGAACCTGCGACAGCTCCAGCTCCTTGCGCCGAAGGTCGGAAAGCAGGGGCGTTTCAAACAGCCCGGCCAGGGTATCCGTGCTTGCCCCGCTGGCCTTGAGGCGCGCGGCCTCCTCGAACCGCTTGTGCTGAGCGACAAGATTAGCCTCGGCGGTGGACATCTGCCGGCCGAGGTCCGAAAGATCCTGGTCCACAACGCTGGATCGGCTGGTGTCTGACAGGCCATGCTCCGCCTGGTAGTCTTGCAGGCTCGTCTCGGTGCGTTCCGCATCCAGTTGCAGCGTCTTGATGCGGTCGCCCACCCAGGCCAACGCACGGTCGGTCGCGGCGCGCTTCTGCTCGCGCTGCCGGTCGACGTAAAGCTCGACGACACGATTGGCGACCGCCGCGCTGTCCTGGGCGTTGGCCGAGGTGAAGCTGACGGCGATGACGTGGGAGCCGGCCTCCTGGTAAACCTGCAATGCGCGTTCCAGCCGGCGCATTGTGAGCCAGCCGTCCCGCTGCGTCAGAAACAGCGCTTGCGGGGCCCACCTCCACGCGCTGGCCCAAAAGCTGTCCGGATTTGGCTCCGGCTGTTCCGCGGCAACCAAATGACCGAGGCGCGGATCCTTTCCAAGGTCGTCCAGCACCTGCTGCAACTGATCATGCGAGCCGATGGCGGTCATTTCGGTCAGCACTGTCGGCTCGTCCGTCGCCGGCATGATCATTGCCGGCTGGCCTGCCAGCAACCCAGGCTGCTGAGGCTCGACCACAAGCTCGGCTTTCGCCGTGTAGCGGGGCGGCAGCGCCATCGCCACGCTCAGGACCGCCGCGCAGCCGACGCCGGCGACCGTTGTGATAAGCCAGCGCCGCCGGTGAAGGCTGGACAGCAGGTCAGAAAGCTGAGGGGCCGTTTCCACGATCACTGCACCACATTGAGTTGCCGAGGTTGCGCGCAGGCTTCGCGAGCCGTGTCAGGCTGCGTCGCCGGGCGTTGCGGGCGGCCTTCAAGGTTGGCGTCAAGCCAGGACTGCGCCATCAGCATTGCCCATAACTGGTAGGCTTGATCGCTCCTGCCGCTCATGTGTCGCCGCAGGCATTCCCGCACCGTGCCGGGGTCGAGGAAACCGTGGCGCCGAAGCCTCGCCTCCGTCAGCAGGTCTTCCGCCCAGGGCCGCAGCGGTCCCCTGAGCCAATCCCCGACGGGAACGTCGAAGCCATGCTTAGGCCGTTGCAGGACATCGTCAGGCACGTAACGGCCAAGCAGGCGCCGCAGTGGCCACTTGCCCTTGCCCTGGCGGATCTTCCGGAAGGCCGGCAACCGCCATGTGAACTCCAGCAGCCGGTGATCCAGCAACGGGCATCGCGCCTCAAGGCTGGCCGCCATGGTGGCCCGATCGACTTTCACCAGGATGTCGCCAGGCAAGTACTCACGCATGTCACGAAGCATGATCCGATCAGCGAGGCTGGGCAGCTCGGCGGACGGGCCAACATCGTTGGCCGGCGAGAAGGGCGCGCCGCCCAGTGAAACCAGTCTGCGGTAAAGCGCATCCTCATCGGCGGCTCCGAGAACCTGCGCCAGCTTGGGCAGCCGGCTCAGGCCCAGGCGCTTGGCCAGCTCGGTTCCGCCGATCCGCTCCGCCAACGGGTGCCGCGCCGCCGAATCCATCGCCTGCAACGCCACCGCGCCGATGCCGCGAAGGCGGCCGGGCAACCCGAGCGCGGGTCCGTAGCGCATCGCCAGGACATGCCGCCAGTATCCGCCGAACGCTTCATCGCCACCGTCGCCTGAAAGCGCCACGGTGACATGCTGCCGAGCCATGCGCGCAAGCAGCAGGGCGGGGATCTGCGACTCGTCCGCGAAGGGTTCGTCCCAAACTTCCGCCAGGGTCGGAATGACACTCTGCGCCTCTGTCGGACTCACGCGCAGTTCCGTGTGGTCCGTTCCCAGGTGCCGCGCCACCGCCGCCGCCGCCGCGGCTTCGTCGAACGTGTCGACGTCGAAGCCGATGGTGAAGGTGCGCACCGGCCGCGGGGCCTGGGACTGCATCAGCGCCACCACCGTGGCGCTGTCGATGCCGCCCGACAGGAACGCGCCAAGCGGAACGTCCGCGACCATTCGCTCGCGCACCGCGGTGGTGAGGAGCCGCTCAAGCTCGGCGTCAACTTCCGCGTCGTCGTCTTTCAGCGGGTCACGCAGCCCCGCCTGCGCAACCTGACCCACGGACCACCAGCGCGAAATCCGGCCGCTCAGGTCCTCGGTCCGGCATCCTTCGATGTCTTTGGCGCGAACCGTCAGGATCGCGCCCGGCGGCAGCTTCATCACGCCTTGCCAGATGCAGGCGTCGTCCGGCACCCAGCCCTGGCCCAGCACGGCGGCAAGGGCCAGGGGATCAACTCGCGGCTCAAAGCCCGGCGCCGCCCGCAGGGCGCGAAGCTCCGACGCGAACAGGAGCGCGCCACGGGCCATGGCCAGGTAGAGCGGCTTTTTCCCGAGCCGATCCCGCACCAGGTGCAGCGCCTGTTCCCGCGCATCCCAAAGGCCGAAGGCGAACATTCCGGCGAACCGCGGCAGCGCTCGCTCGACGCCGAAAACGTCGCAGGCGGCCAGGATCACTTCCGTGTCGCTATGGCCCCGGAACCGGCAGCCAAGAGCCTCAAGCTCCTGTCGGATCGCGCCGGCGTTGTAGACTTCCCCGTTGTAGGTTATCGCGAAGCGTCCATCCGCCGTGAGCATTGGCTGGCGCCCGGACGGCGAAAGGTCGACGATCGCGAGCCGCCTGTGGCCAAACGCGATGCCGCTCGCGCGGTCTTGCCAGCTTCCGCCGTCATCGGGACCGCGGTGGCGCAGCGTCGCGGCCATGCCGTGGACCGCGTCAAGCGGCACCGAGCCGTTGTTCCGGGAACTGAGGAGGATGCCAGCGATTCCGCACATGCGCTAATTCTTCAAGCCTGAGTGGAGGGCATCCGGAACCCGGCTCTCCTGGCTCCCGACGGTGGTTCCGGCCGTCAAGCGGAAGGCCAGGACGCGCTGGTACAGCGCGACGTACCTGTCTACTGTCAGTGATAGCCCGAAGTTGCTCTTGACAACGGCCGCGGCGCATTGCGCCATGGCCTGCGCTCGCTCGGGATATTCGAGCGATTCAAGTATCCTGGCCGCGAGCGCTTCTGGCGCGCCGGGCGGAACAAGGTGTCCGCTTTCGCCCTCGGTGACCACATCGCTACAGCCTGGCATCGATGTGCTGACGATCGGGCATTCCGCCAAGGCTGCCTCCAGCAGGACGCGCGGCACGCCCTCGCGATACTCCGTTGGGAAAGCAAAAACATCCGCCATTCGCAAAAGCGCCGGGACATCGTCGCGCTGTCCCGCGGCGATGACATACGGCCGATGCCGGTCGATCTCATGCTGCGCGACCGCCAGGCGCCCTTCGGTCTCGCGCGGGCCCACAAGGAGAAACCGGACATCCGGCCGGACCTTGTGCACAAGCGCGGCTGCCCTCAGCAGCGTCGGGATTCCCTTCTGTCGGGTGAGGCGCGAAACCGTCAACACAACCTTGGCGCCGTCAAGGCCGAGATCCGCGCGCAACTGGTCCGGCGCGGGCGCGGCTGCCAGCTTCCGCGCAAAGCCCTCGACATCAATGCCTGAACCAGGGATCAGGTGACCGCTGCCTGGCGCCATCAATCCGGCTCGCTGGAAGAACGCCAAGTCATCCCGGTTCTGAAAGACGGTGGCGGTCACATGCCGCGAGACCAACCGATGGAGCGCCCGCTGGACGGGACGCAGCGCCAGGGCAAGCGGCTCCCGCGACGAGTACACCCAGCCGAGGCCGTTCACAGTCTTCACGACGCTGACGTTGGGGAGATTCGCCGCCGCCAGAGGGGCCAGGACGTTCGGCTTCGTATCGAAACTCTGGACGATGTCGGGGCCGCGGGCGGCGATGAGGCCGGCAAGCTGGCGCACGCTCCGACGATCGGCAAGGGGGTTGACGAAGCGGTCGAAACTGAAGGCCGTAAACGGGATTCCAGCGCGTTGGAACGGCCCAGAGTCACCGGTTCCGGCCGCCGTGGCACGGAAACCCCTGGCCTGGAGGTGTCGGAAGAATGGGATCCGCAAAGCGTGGTCCGTGCCGCCAACAAACAGAATGCTCGGCGATGGGACAGGCGATGGGACAGAGGCGCGGGAAGCCTGGCGATCGATCCCGTGTCCTGGCCGCGGCGCGGCAGGGCGGGCTTCGCCGTCGCCATCGTTCATAAGGGGGCGCCGGCGCAGCGTCCGTCCATCGGCATCCATGCGAACCGCGTCCCTTCTTCCGATGGCTGGGATTGCTCGTCGACGCTAGCCGCTCAAGTCGCAATCCGCCTGTTACTTTCCGCGTGGCGGTGATTACAGACCCGTCGAGCGTTGAATGCTATTAGCCATAGGATCATCAGCGGACTATCACTAGTACTAGATCCAAAAGCGGGCTAGGTGAGCAAAGAGCGACCGCCAGGAAGCAGTGCCTGGCAATCGCTTGGGCAATCCCGCGAAAATTGTGCTCTCCCCTAATAAAGATCAGGACTTCACACTGGCCCGGCAAGCATTGGGAACAACCAGGACTTGTGCAAGCGCTCTGTAACACTAGTTTTTAGGGGAAGCTCAATGGACTAGATCGTCTGGATAGTTTGACGACTGGCGGCAACTTGCGCATCGTGCGCCGGCGAACTTCACGGCACTCAAAAAGCGATTCATAGCTTTGCCGGGCGAACGCCATGGGGGACAGTGACATGAAGGTGGTTATCCAATCCGGCGGCAAGGGCATGCGTTTGCGCCCCTACACCCACATCCTTCCAAAGCCATTGATGCCAGTCGGATCAAAACCGGTCCTGGAACTGCTTCTTCAATGGCTGCGGCGCAGCGGCGTGCGGGAGGTCTACATCACGACCGGTTACCTTGGGCACCTGATCCGCAGCTTCTGCGGCGACGGCAGGCGCTGGAACCTCAGGATTGAGTACACCGAGGAAAGCGAGCCTCGCGGGACGATCGGAGCGCTGAGCCTGCTGAGGGAGGAACTGGACAGCACGTTCCTTGTCATCAATGGCGACATACTGACGGACCTGAACCTTAGCGGGTTCATTGGCAGCCATCGCAAGCACGGCAACGGCCTGACCGTCGCGACGTCAAGGCGAACGGTTCGTATCGACTTCGGAGTCATGGAGCAGGTCGACAACAAGGTCGTGGCCTTCCGCGAGAAGCCCGGCCTCAGCAGCTTGGTCAGCATGGGCATCTACTGCATGGAACCCGAAATGCTGCAGTACATCCCTGACGGCATTCCGTTCGGCTTCGACAACCTGATGTTCTCGATGTTGGAGAACGGCGACCCGGTCCACACCTTCCTGCACAACGGCTTTTGGCTTGATGTCGGACGTGTCGAGGATTTCCAGAAAGCGCAAGAGCTGGAGTGGGATGAGGAGGCGCCCGCGTTCGACGTCTCGCCCCTCCAGTTGGAAGCCATCACGGCAGGCTGACATCGCGCTGAAACCTGCTCAACCGTCAACGCTTGGCGAGGGACCTTCACATGGCTGGCGAGGCAATGTTGCTCGTCGCGGAACCGACACTTGGCGACGAGGAGGTGGAGGCGCTTGCCCAAGTCATCGAATCGAACTGGATCACCATGGGGGGGCGTGTCGAGGCATTCGAACGCGCGTTCGCGGAGTTGCATGGGGTTCCCGAGGCGGTCGCGGTAAGCTCCTGCACCGCGGGGCTGCATCTGGCGCTGGCGGCGCTGGGGATCGGCAAGGGCGACGAAGTCATCGTGCCTTCCCTGTCCTTCGTGGCGACCGCCAACAGCGTGATCTACACGGGAGCGGACCCTGTCCTGGTGGACATCGAATCACTCGAATGCCCACTGATCTCAATTGCGGCAGCCGAGGCGGCATGCACGGCCCGAACCCGTGCCGTCGTCGTCATGCATTATGCGGGCGCCGTTGTGGACGCGCAGGCCTGGCGGGAATTCGCGCGCAGGCGGGGCCTGTATCTCATTGAAGATTCCGCCCATGCCGTTGGCCGGGCGCGCGGCCCGATCTTTGGCGACATCGCGGTCTTCAGCTTCTACGGAAACAAGAACATGACCACGGCCGAGGGCGGCATGGTCGTCGCCGCCAACCCCGTGCTGCTGGAGCGGATGCGGCGGGCGCGCGCTCATGGGATGACCAGCACGACAGCCGAGCGGCTGCATGCGCGCGCGGCGACCTATGACGTCAAATCGCTTGGCTTCAACTATCGCATGTCGGAACTGAACGCGGCGCTTGGGCTGGTGCAGTTGCGGAAGCTTGACGGGTGGAACGAACGGCGGGGTTCGCTGGCGCGGGCCTATCATAAGGCATTGCGGTCCCGCGGCAACGATTTGCTGCTTCCGCTGGCCGGGCATGAACCTTCTCCACGCCATATCTTCCCTGTGCTGCTGCCCGCGGGGACGGATCGTGGCAAGGTCATGGGCTTGCTTTATGACCGTGGCATCCAGACAAGCTTTCATTACCCCCCAATTCACCTGCTGACTTGGTTCAGGGAACACTATCCTGGGCCATCATTGCCAGTCACCGAGGAATTCGCCCGGCGCGAGCTTACCTTGCCCCTTCACCCGAAGCTGACCGCCTCCCAAACCAGGATCATCTCGGATGCGCTGCTGGAAGTGCTGGCGCTGGAATATGCGGAGACTGGCGATGATTAGGCGTTCGGCGGATGGCATGAGCTTGCGCAGGTCGCCCCCGGCCGAAAGGATCGCGGAGCTTGTCAACGCGCTGGTTGCCGCCGTTTTGATCCTGCTCCTGTTGCCGCTGCTGATCTGCATTGCGCTGGCGATCCATCTTGATGATGGCGGGCCAGTGCTGTTTCGCCAGCACCGGCTTGCGCGGCACGGAAAGCTGTTCACCCTGTACAAGTTCCGCAAGTTTTCTTCCAACTGTTCGAGTAACGGACGCGCCGTCACCCTTCGGAACGATGATCGGTTCACCCGCATCGGGTGCGTGCTTGAATGGACAAAGCTCGACGAACTGCCTCAGTTGCTGAACGTCTTGAAAGGCGACATGTTCATCGTCGGCCCGCGGCCGGAATCGCTGGCCTTCGCGGAGTGCTTTCAAGGCCGCTATCGGGAACTGCTTGAATACCGGCCAGGGCTGCTAGGCCCCGCCCAGACGCTGTTCAGGAACGAGAGCGCGCTTTACCCCGAGGGGCAGGACCCGGAAGAATTCTACCGCAAGGTGCTTTTCCCAATAAAGGCCGACATTGACTTGTCTTATTACCGAGCGCGGTCGTGGTACACGGACATTGCATGGGCGACACGTTGCGGCCTTGCGGTGCTGGGCCTGCCGAGCGGTCATCGCAAGCCAGGGATTGCGATTGCGGCGGATGGCTGGACCGGTCCCGAACAGGTTGCGTACAAACGAATTGGTGGATGAAGCGAAGATGCAGGATGCCGAGGGATACAGGGATGCCAGAGTCCTGATCACGGGCGCGGACGGTTTCATTGGGTCGCATCTGGCTGAGCGCCTCGCAGGCGCTGGCGCTGACGTGACGGCGATGAGCCTTTACAACTCCTTTGACAGCCATGGGTGGCTGGACGAAGTGCCGGCATCCTTGGCCGGCCGCATGTCGCTTGTAAGGGGCGACGTCCGCGACAGCGGTTTCGTCCATAATGTCGCACGCGGCCACGATATCATTTTCCACTTGGCCGCGCTTATTGCGATTCCCTACTCCTACATCGCATCCCGTTCGTATGTTGAAACTAATATCCTGGGCATGCTTAATATCCTGGAAGCGGCGCGGGATGACCGGACCAAACGTGTCATCGTGACATCGACGAGCGAGGTTTACGGTTCTGCCGTAACGTTGCCGATCGTCGAAAGCCATCCGCTGCAAGGGCAATCGCCCTACTCCGCCAGCAAGATCGGTGCTGACATGATGGCGGAGGCCTATGTTCGTTCCTTCGGCCTTCCAGCGGTCATCCTTCGGCCGTTCAATACGTTCGGGCCACGCCAAAGCGAGCGCGCAGTCATCCCCACCATCATCAGGCAGATGCTTGATCCTGAATGCTTTGCACTGAAGCTTGGCGACACCAGCACTTTGCGAGACTTCACTTTTGTCGATGACACAGTGTCCGCGTTCCTGGCGGTCGGATTAGCGTCTTCCATCGAGTTCGGCCGGCCCTACAACGCCGGCAGCGGGGAGGCGGTGTCGGTCGCGGATGTGGTTGAACTCCTGTCGGCCATCACCAGGAGCGAGAAGCCGGTCGAGCAGAACGGCGATCGGCTTCGACCCGCGGACTCTGAGGTTCGCGCGTTGCTGGCGGATAGCCGGCGGCTGGCGGCCGCTGCCAACTGGCGTCCCGAAGTG
>CAXTXZ010000029.1:0-3823 GCA_964248015.1 uncultured Rhodopila sp.
CTTTGCCGCCGGCCGAGACGACGACGTGACGGACGGCATCCCAGACACTGCCGTCATAGGCGATCGCGTGGTGCTCGCCCGTGAGCGCGTCCCGGTGCGGATGTCCCGTGAAAGAGCCATTGAGCGTCCCGTCGAACGGGTTGTAGCGTTGCTCGTCCAAGGTCTCGGAGAGCTCGACGGGAAAGCTGCCCGCTTCCACCACGGCAAAGGCGCGGCCACCGATGTCCACGACATTGGTGTTCACGGTGTCGCTGCGACCCCTGCGCGGTCCTGGCGCGGCGTCCCGGCCGAGCGCCGTGGCGGCAAGGCGCGAGCGGATCCAGCGGTTGCGGTACCACAGAGCCCTGCCGTCCTTGATGGCGAGGCCGTGCACCATGCCGTCGCCGAGGAACCAATGGTGGCCCGCGGGTTCGGGACTGACCGGGTTCGGGCCCATCCTGAGGTACCGGCCGTTGAGCGCTGCTGGTATTGATCCCGCAACGGCAAGATCTTGCAGCGTCAGTTCCGCTTGCATCGGCTTGTGGATGCCAACAAGGAAGGGGCTGTCGCCCTTTGGGAGCCGCTTCCGGTTGTAGGCCGCCACGAACCCGACGCCACCCTCGATAGCCGCGCGCAAAGCTGATTGAAGCGGGTTCAGCACCGATCGCGGTTTCCAGCGATGTCGTGTCATTGTTAATCCTGTCTGCCAACAAGTTGCCCATGCGTGTCGTGCGTCATGCATCGAGCGCCGCACCGCGTCCAAAGCAGTCGTCCGAGACAGGCGGCACGCGGGTCGAAAGCAGTTGCGACAGCGGCTGAATTAACGGTTCTCCATGCCGGCGGAGTACAGGAACAAAAGTTCTGTGCGCCAAATGGGAGGCAAGCGGCCGCGGCCTGGCAGCCAAGGCCCCGCACCAGCGCCTCCTCAGCCCCGAATAAAGCTGCACCCACCCTCCGCCACCGGCCGGAACGCCTGATCAGCCGGCGTCGAGGACAGCACGTTGAACACATCCCACGTGCCCTTGCTCTGCGACGGCTTCTTCACCTGGAACAAATACCCCGTGGTCAGGAACCGCCCATCCGCCCGGATCGACGCACTTCCGAAGCAATCATCCTCGCTCGGGTTCGCCTTCATCCAGTTGACCGCGTCCAACCCCGACGCCTTCGCCTTTTCCACCCCCAGGGCCGCCACCGCCTTCAGGTAATGCGTCGTCGCCGAGTAGCACGCCGCATGCAAGTCGCTCGGGTAGTTGTCCGGCGTCTTCGGCAGGAACCGCTTGGTGAAAGCCCGCGTCCGGTCGTTCATGTCCCAGTAGAAAATCCCCGGCAGCAACAGTCCCTGCGCCGTTTCCAGCCCCATCGACTTAGCCTCGGTGATGAACCCCAGCAGCGCCGCCATGCGGATGCCCTGATTGGCCAGATTGAACTCGGCGGCCTGCTTGACGCAGTTCTCCATGTCGCCGCCGACGTTGCACAGGCCGATGACCTTCGCGCCGCTGGCCTGCGCCGCCAGCAGGTAGGACGAGTAATCCGTCGTGCCCGGAAACGGATAGGCTGATGACCCAAGAACCCGGCCGCCGTTTGCCGTGATCAGCCTGGTCACCTGGTCTTCCAAGGAGTGGCCGAACGTATAGTCCGCGATGATCAGGTACCAGTCCTTGCCGCCGTCCTTCAGCACCGCGCTGCCGGTCATGTGCGGGCCGAACCAAGTGTCCGGCGCGTAATGCACCGCGTTTGGATTGCAATACTTGCCTGTCAGGTCAACGGACGCCGCGCCGGTCATCAGCAGGGCCTTGTTCTTCTCGCTGGCCACCCGGCCCACCGCCAGCGCGATCGCCGTATTGTTGACGTCGGCGACCATGTCCACGCCGTCCCGGTCGAACCATTGCCGGGCGATGCCCGCCCCGACATCCGGCTTCTGCTGGTGGTCGGCGGCGATGACCTCAACCGCGAACCCGTGCGCCGAGGGGTTAAAGTCCTCCACCGCCTGCTTTGCCGCCAACACCGTTGTTGGGCCGGAGTTGTCCCGGTATTGCCCTGACAAATCGGTCAACACGCCCATCCGTATGATCGGGGTCGCGGCGCTGGCATGGCGACCCAAGGTAGCGGCGGCAGTGGCGCCGGACAGGGCGAGGCGGCGGGAAAGGCGCATGGAGGTTCCTAGGCTGCGCGCATGGCTTTTGGGCGACGTGTCCCATCCGTTTATACGCTTTTGACTGGTGGCCGACCAAGCGGCGGCTGGACCGTAGGCGGAAGGCACGGGACGATCAAGGCGGGCCAATGAAACATATTTAAACAACTAAAGAACTGTCACATGTGGCCCATTCCCGTTTTCTGCCTCATCGGCGGCTTTGCGCAACGCCCGCATGGACCCGCCAATCCGCATTCGCCATACTTCAAGTGACCGTGGCCGTCCGGCGGCGAATGTCACATGGCTGACCGTTTGAGTTGTCTTCATCGCCGCATGCGGATGAGCGGCAAAGGCCGCCACAGTGGCATCTGATCCGTCACACGGCGGGCCTTTTCAAAGTGGTCCGAGTCTCCCAAGTTCCATCGCCTTGATCTGCAAGGCCAGATACTTCGAGTTGATGCGGCATTGGGCCAACCCGCCGGCAATGAACCAAAGCCCCTCTTGCGGCGTGCGCTTGAACATGTTGTTGAGTTCACCATCCGGACCGATGCCCCAGACCGAGCCGATGCGCTCCACCATCTCCTCGCCAAGCGCGCGGCGGACAAGCTCCGTTTGCGGGTAGTAGCCTGTCGCCAAAACAATGAGATCAGCCGGAACCGTCGTTCCGTCCTTCAGGAGCGCGCCAGCGGCGGCGAAGCGCTCGATCCGATCATATTGCAGCAGGCCCAGTTCCCCCTTGATCATGAGGGCCGAGCTGCCTGCGTCGAGGTTATAGCCACCGCCGCGGCGGAAGTATTTCAACTGGTGGCCGGTCTCGTCCTCGCCGACATCGTGCTTGAAGCCGATGCCCTTGAGGCCCTCGATCATCTCCCTGTCAAGCTTAAGCATGCGCTTCGTGACGGCTTTGTAGCCCTTGATGATCAAAGGCGGCGTCGCGGACGAGACAATCAGGTCGCAGTCCTCAAGCGGTCCCCCTTCATCCCAGATCGCTTCATTGAGCCTGGCGCTCGGATCGATTGACACGACAGTCGTGGAGCCCCGCTGAACAAGCGTCGTGTTCACGCCATGGCTGTGCAGATCGAGCGCGATATCATTGGCGCTGCTGCCGGTGCCCAGGATGAGCGCGTTCTTCCCCTTCCAGGCCACGCCGCTATCGAAACCTTCGGAGTGGATGACCTCCCCCGTGAAATCCTCCAGGCCCGGCAGGTCCGGGATCATGGGATAGCTGCTCACGCCGTTGGCGAACACGAGATGCCGTGGCCGCACAACGCGCTCGGCGCCGTCGGAACGCCTCAGCCGGGCCGTCCAGCATTTAGCCGTCCCGTCCCACGTCCCGCCGACGAATTCCGTGCCGGTCCAGCAATTGATCTCCATGGCGTCGGCATAGAACTCGAACCAGTTCCCAAGCATGTCCTTCGGGATGTACTTCGGCCAGGTCGGCGGGAACTCCATGTAGGGCAGATGGTTCAGATGGATCGAGTTGTGCAGCGCCAGCGAGTGGTAGCGCTTCCGCCAGCTATCGCCTATGCGAGGCCATTTCTCGACAACAAGCGTGTCAACGCCCAGTTGATTGAGACGTGCCGCGATCGAAAGGCCCGCCTGGGCGGCGCCGATCACGAGAACCGCAGGCTCCCGATCGTCAAAGGCGCTGGCCTTGCGGCGCACGTCCGCCCAGTTGTCGCCGCCGAAATTCCGTGAATAGGCGGCCCCGGT
>CAXTXZ010000029.1:3923-14818 GCA_964248015.1 uncultured Rhodopila sp.
CCGCCCCTCGACGGGTGTCAGGTGCCATGTGAAAGCCAGGATGTCCCGCCAATGGCAGTCCTGATGGAATAAAGCGCCGATCAGCGCCACATCCTGGGAAACAAGCGCTGTCTCGAAAGCGACGAGCCAGTTTTCGGCGGAACGCCGGGCCTGCTGCGCGGCCTGAAACTGAAGAAAGGATTGATCGAAATCGTTCATCTTGGTCCGCTCCGCGCGGCATCGGTGCCGGAGTACGCCGCTCGCCGGATTATGGACAGGCCGTTCGATCAGTGTCCATGCGGATACCTTGGCATGGAGCGTGCGTGGTTGCCCCCTGACACAAACGCCACGTGACGCTTGCTCTGAGACACAGCCAGGGCGTCACGCGTGCAAAACCAGCGGCGTCCCAACCTACGCATCCCGTCTTGCAAGGGCAGCAACGTGAGGAGTGCGCCGTGGTCGCGCCGGTGGACGACCGACTGCGGGGGGTGCTGAGGTCGGCGGCTCACAAGGAGGAAAACCATGATGAGAACCATGCTCGGCATACTCGCTGCCGCATCGCTGATCGCCGCCGCGCACGCGGCCAACCTGCCGCCGGTGCGGGAAGACGGCTTCACGCTGCATGATTTTCGCTTCCACACGGGCGAAACCCTGCCTGAGTTGCGGATTCACTATCGCACGGTCGGCAGCCCGTCCGGCCAGCCGGTGCTGATGCTGCACGGCACGGCGCAGTCGGGCGCGGCGATGCTGGCACCCGCCTTCGCCGGGGCGCTGTTGGGCCAGGCCAGCCGCTGGACGTTTTGAAACACTACATTATGCTGCCGGATTGGATAGGCGCTGGCGGATCAACGAAGCCCTCCGACGGGCTGCGCGCCAAGTTCCCTGCCTATGACTACGACGATGCGGTGGCGGCGCAGTACCGGTTGGTGACCGAGGGGCTGCGCTTGCGGCGCCTGCGCCTGGTGATGGGCCTTTCGATGGGCTGGATGCAGAGCTGGCTTTGGGCCGAGCAGCACCCGGATTTCGCCGACGGCTTCGTGCCCATGGCAGCGCAGCCCTCCGCCATGGCGAGCCGCAACTGGATGATGCGGCGGCTCATGGTGGACACGATCCGCAACGACCCGACCTATGCCGGCGGCAACTACACGGCTGCGCCGCATTCCTTGCCATATGCGATCGCAAGCTTCGGCGTCGCCACCGCCGGCGGCAACCTCGGTTGGCAGGAGCAGGCGCCGACAGCGGCAAAGGCGGATGCGATCGTGGCGCGCTTGCTCGCGTTGCCACCCCCGGACGCGAACGACTGGGTGTACCAATGGGACTCGTCGCATGACTACGATGCCGCGCCGGGCCTGGAGCGGATCACCCGGCCGGTTCTGGTGATCAACTCAGCCGACGACGAGCGCAACCCGCCGGAATCCAGCATTGTCGAGCATGCGGTGGCCCGGCTGCCGCATGGGGAATACGACCTGGTGCCGGAGAGTTCGGAGACGCGCGGGCATGCGACGCTGATCATGGCCAGGTTCTATGCCGAACGGCTGAACCGGTTTCTCGCCAGCCTGCCGTCCGGAGGCGCCGAGCCATGACCAAGGCTCGCCATTGACCAGCCTCGCCGCGGCGGATCTGAGGTCCGCCGCATCTTGCCCTGGCTAAGCGGCGGACGATGAGGCCTTGCTTGTTATCGCCGCAGTCAAGGAATGCCGGCTTTTCCTGTTGTTCTTCCCTGAACCGGATCAGTCGCTTTAGGCTCAGTGACTCATTCGCGGCAATCGCCAAGCCGCTCGTGGTCCGCATGAGCGATTGCCACGAAGGCATCAAGGGCTTGGGATTGCTGGGTGCTTGTTCTTGCGTTTCTCCGCGGCGAGAAACCAAGCGTACGCGCGCACGCGCCTGCGGTCCTTGCGCCACGCCGAAGTGCCTTTGTAGCGTGCGAATGGAGGAACTTTCTGGCGGGGAGCGCCGAAGCGGCGCGCGGCCTCGGGTACGCCTGGAGTGGAGGTATCGCTCATGGCAAGTGATCCAAATTGGTGCGGCGCTTTCTGACCACTGCACGGGTTTGAGCACAAGAGAAATTGCCGACCAGGAGAATGCTTTCGGAACGTTCGCTCAGCCATGCGGCGAGGAAGAAGGCGGAGCGCCATCGCAGGGCAATGACGGAGCCGTTGGAGCGTGCTAACCATGCGCCATGCGAAGGATCTGCCTCGGCGTGGCATTGGCGACCAGTCTGGCATGGGGCACTTACGCCGAGGAGCCGGCAGCCTATGGACCGGAGTTGCAGGGTTTCGACTATCCGGCGCCCGTGCTGCACCACCATTTCACGTCCCAGGGCGACGATCTGGACATGGCGTATATCGACGTGACGCCTGGCAAGCCGAACGGCCAAACGGCGGTGCTGCTGCACGGCAAGAACTTCTGCGCCGCCACCTGGCAGGCGACAATCCACGTGCTCAGCGACGCCGGATACCGGGTGATCGCGCCCGACCAGATCGGGTTCTGCAAATCCAGCAAGCCTGCCCACTACCAGTTCGCTTTTCAGCAGCTTGCCGGCAACACCCATGCGCTGCTCGCCTCGCTTGGCGTGACGCATGCAACCATTATCGGCCATTCGACCGGCGGCATGCTCGGCATTCGCTACGCACTGATGTACCCCGCCGAGGTGAGCCAGCTCGTGCTGGTTGACCCGATCGGGCTTGAGGATTGGAAGACAAAGGGCGTGCCATGGCAGAGCGTCGATGCCTGGTACGCGCAGGAGCTGCATGCCAACGCAAACAGCATCCGCGACTACGAGCGCGCCACCTACTACGCTGGCGCTTGGCAGCCGCAATATGAAACTTGGGTGCAGATGCTGGCCGGGATGTATCGCGGGCCGGGGCGAGAGGCTGTGGCCTGGGATTCCGCCTTGCTCTACGACATGATCTACACGCAGCCCGTGTTCTATGAGTTCGAACGCCTTGGCATGCCAGTGCTGCTGATGATCGGCGACAAGGACAACACCGCGATCGGCAAGGCGCTGGCGCCGTCCGACATCAGGCCAACCCTGGGCAACTATCCGGCGCTGGGCAGGGCCGCTGCCGCGCGCATTCCGCACGCTCGGTTGATCGAGTTTCCCGATCTGGGTCACGCGCCGCAGATACAAGCGCCCGATCGCTTCCACGAGGCTTTGATGGGCGGATTGCTTCCCATATCGCCGCAGTGAGTCAAACCGCCGCACGGCATGAGCAGGATCGGCATCGCCGTTCGGCTGGCACGCCCCAATCCGGTGGGCCTCATTGTCGTCGTCCTCGCCGAAACCTCCTGGTTAGTTATAGTAGCCGCGGCCTTTCAGGAATGTTTCGGTTTCCGCTGCCGCCGCATCCAGCGCCGCCTTGGTTGACATCTCCCCGGTCACGCACTGGACGATGCGCCGAGCAATAAATTCTCCGACAGGATAGAATTCGGGAATCTGAGGGAATGGCGTGCCGGACGACAGGCTGTCGGTTGCCGCCGGGTAGAACCGATTTTTCGCTTTCAGATCCGAATCGTTCAGCAGAGCTTGCCGCGGCACCAGCGTCAGCGCCGACCCCTCGCGCATGTTAGCCTCTGACGTCGCCGTCGCGACGATGCGGAACAGCGTGTCCGGGTCCTGCTTGCTGAAGGCCGAGATCGCGTAGCCATCCGCGCTGATCCGTCCGTGCCCCTGCGGCGGCATCGCCCAAGCCATCTTGCCAATAACGTGCGACTGCTTCGGATCGTCCATGGAGTTCGCCCGCGTGGCCCACTGCAAACCCATGGCCGCGAGGTCCTGCTGCAAGGCAATCGAGCACTCGTCGTTCGCGGCGGTGGCGAACCCCCGTTGCGCGTAGCGCGTCGTTTGCCGCAGGGCTTCGATCGCCCGGACGCCGGGATCGGTGTTGAAGGCCGGCTTCCAATCGGCATCGAACCAGCCGGGACCGATCGTGTTCATGTACCAATGCGCTTCGTTCAGGCAGGCATCGACCGGCTTCAGGCAACTGATGGTCCCGGCGCGCAGCGGCGTGTTGAACGACTTGGCGAGATCCTGGTACTCGCCCACGGTTGTCGGCGCCTTCTTGCCAGCGGCCTCGAGCAGATCGCGCCGGTAGAACAGCATCATGACGTTGATCCCGGCGGGGATGACGTAGATATGGCCGTCGCGGGTGAACAGCTTCATCACGTCATCGGCGTAGTCGTCCAGCTTGAATTCCTGTTTGTACCGCGCCCACAGGTCGTCCAGGGGACGGATCCAGCCGTTCTTGGCGAAAGTTTGCACGGTTGAGTCACTGGCGTAGACAAGGTCAAGCGTATCCGCCTTGGATGACAACCCAATGGTTGCCAATTCCAATGCCTTGTCGAACGGCATCAGTTGCGCATTGACCTCGACGCCAGGAATGGCGGCCTTCATTTTGCTGGCCCAGAATTCCAGCGCCGGATACCGGTGGCTGATCAACTGGACCGGCGCCGCCGCCTTGGCCCCGCGAGCCATGACCGCCGAACCCGCGGCGGCCCCCAGTTGCACCGTCCGGCGCCGGGTCAGCAAACGTCCTTGCATGTTTCCCCCTGTTCCGCCCGGAGCGGATTACCGGCGATAGACCCGCAGCGCGTTGCCCAGGAAAAAGTCATGACGCTGCTGCTCGGTCAGGCGCAGCTTCATGCAGGTCATCGGATCATCGAAATCCCAATGGGGATAGTCGGTGGCGAACAGCAGCCTGTCCCAGCCGATCCATTCGATCGTGTCGCGCAGGTCTTCCGACTGGTCCGGTTCCTCCATCGGCTGGGTGGTGAACCAGACCTGGCGACGGACATATTCGGACGGCGGGCACTTCAGATGCGGGGTTTCATCGCGCATGCGGTCCCAGGCCCGGTCCAGCCGCCACATCAGCGGCGGCACCCAGCCGAAGCCGCCCTCGATCAGCACGAATCGGAGGCCGGGAAGACGCTCGAACACACCCTCCAGCACCATGCTGGTGAGTTGCGATTGAAACGTCTGCGCGTGGCCGACCATGTCCTCGATGTAGAAGGAGCCCCAGCCGCTGGTGGTGTTCGGCCGCCCGCCGAAGCCGAAGGCATGCACCGCGACGGGGATGTCGGCACGGGCCGCCGCCTCGAAAATCGGGAAATAGCGCCGGCTGCCCATCAGTCCTTCGGTGCGGCTGAACAGGATCACGTGCCCGTAGGCCGGGTTGGGCGCGCAGCGCTCGATCTCCTGCACGGCCGCCACCGGGTCTTCGTAGTTGACAACGATCGAGGCCCGCAGACGCGGTTCCGGCTTCACCAGGCACTCCACCTGAAACTCGTTCATTGCCCGCGCGACCGCGTTGGCGATGTCCGGGTTCAGCGCGCTGTTGCTGGGCGTCGGCGGGTTGACAAGCCCGAGCTGGATGTTGTGCGGGTCCAGGTGATGCGAGCGGGTGAAGTCCAGGTCGGTTCCGGGCGGCTTGCCGCTCGGGGGCCACGCGTCCCGGCGCGATGCCATCGGCTGCGCCTTCGGATAGCTGGGCAGGCCCTGGTGCAAGCCGGTGCGGTGATTGAGCCCGTAGGTTTCGATGGTGCGTTGCGCCGCCTGGGGCAGGAACGGATACAAGTCCCGGATCGAGGCTGGGCCCAGATGCAGGTCGCAATCCGCGATCGCCAGGCGAGCGGAAGCCTGCGGCGCCTCGGTCGCAAGGCTGGTTGCCTGGACATTCATCGACACGATCCTTCCTGTTTGGCCTGACTATAGAGCACTTCACTCAACCTTTCACGGCCCCGAACGTCAGCCCACGGATCAGGTGGCGCTGCACGAGCACGGTGAACAGCACGGCGGGCAGCATGATCCCGATCGCGCCGGCGGCGGAAAGGGACCAGTAGCTGATGTCCTCCCCACCGTATTCGGCGATCGCCACGGGCAGGGTCTTGGTCTTGCTGCCGGTCAGGATCAGCGCGAACAGGAACTCGTTGTACGCCAGCAGCATGCTGAACAGCGCGGTCACCGCCAAACCGGGGCGCACGGTGGGCAGCACGACGCGCAGGAAGGCCTGCCAGCGGTTGCAGCCGTCGATCATGGCGGCCTCATCCAGCTCAACCGGCACATCGATGAAGAAGCTGCGCATCAGCCAGATGGTGAAGGGCTGGTTGATGGCGACCATCGCCAGGATCATCATCGGATAGGTGTCGATCAGTCCCAGATGGCGGGCCATGACGAAGAACGGCAACGCCAGCAGGATCTGCGGGAACATGCGTATCGCCAGCAGCCCGAACAGCAGTTTCTTGGCATGCCGCGTTTGCGTGCGCGCAAGCCCGTATCCGGCCAGCGACCCGATCGGCACGGAGATCAACACGGTGAACGCGGCGATGATCATGCTGTTCAGCAGGAAAGACAGGAAGCCGCGCTCGACCCAGACCTGGTAATGGAAGAGCAGCGTCGGCTCGAAGATCAGCTTCGGCGGAATGGAGAACGCGTCGGCCGGCTGCTTCAGCGAGATCAGAAGGCCCCACAGGATCGGCACCAGATTGATCAGCGTGAAGACAGCGAGACCGAACAGCAGCCCGATCTGCCAGAGGGTTTTGCGCGGCATCAGAACGCCTCACGCCCACGGCGTTGCAGCACGAGGATCATGACGACGATCAGGCCGGCGACAATCAGCAGCGTCAGGACGCCCAGGGCGGACGCGCGTCCGACTTCCAGCATGCGAAAGCCGAGCTGGTAGGTGTAAAGGGTGATCGTTTCGGTGGCGGTGCCTGGGCCGCCATTGGTCAGGACATAGACGAGGTCGAAGAAGCGGAAGGCGTCCATGGTGCGGATCGCGACCAGGAACAGGATCAGCGGCTTCAGCATCGGCAGGATGACGTACCGCAGGCGCTGCCAACGGTTGGCTCCGTCGATCGAGGCGGCTTCCAGCAACGTCGTGTCGAAGGACTGCAGGCCCGCGTACAGCACCAGCATCATGAACGGCATGAATTTCCAGGTGTCCGCCAGGATCAGGGTGATCTTGGCCCAGACCGGATTGCCGAGCCAATCGGGTGGGAAGATGTCGAGTGAAATCAACGTGGAGTCCAGCAGGCCCCAGCGGCCGACAAAGATCCACTTCAGGAAGATCGCGCCGACAACGGGCGTGACCACGTGCGGCAGGAAGTTCAGCAGCGTGATGGTCCTGACCGCCCGGGTCGCGGCATACAGGGCCAGCGCCAAGGCGAGGCCCGCCAACAACTGGAGGGCGACGCTGCACCCGACAATGATGATCGTGGTCATCAGGTCTGCCCAGAATCGCTGATCTTGTAGCAGTTCGCCATAGTTTCCGAAGCCGACAAAGCGGATCGAGCCGGCGCCGAGATAGTAGTCGAAGAAGCTATAGTAGATCCCGGAGGCAAACGGATACAGCAGCACAACGGTCATGACGATCAGGCTGGGCAGCAGGAACGGCCACAATGCATGATCGAGCACACGGCGGCGAGACCTCCGGGGAAACCGGGTCCGGGGAAGCGACGCGGCACGGCTGGCGGACACCGCAATGTCGGGAGCAGGGGATGTCATGCGCGGTGGCCATCTTGGTCAATCATAGTAGCCGCGGCGTTTCAGGAGGCCCTGCACCTCGGACGCCCCGGTGTCCAACGCTTCCTTTACCGGCATCTGGCCAACGATCGCCTGCACCATGCGCTTTGTGGCGACTTCCGCGGCTTCCGTGAACTCCGGCAGGCCGGGGAGTGGCTGACCCGCTTCCAGGCACTGCGAGATCGCCGGGTACCACCGGTACCTCGCCTGGATCTCCGGGTCATTCAGCACGGACTTGCGGGTCGGGGTCGCCAGCTCCGCCGCGCCACGCTGGTTGGCCTCGTTCAGCGCCGTCGCGAGAATCCGGAACAGAAGGTCACGGTCTTTCGCCGAATAGCTGGAGATCGCATAGCCGTCGGTCGACAAGCCCTGATGGCCGCCGGGTGGCACCGTCCATTCCATCTTGCCCGCGACGTGGGACTTCTGCGGGTTGTCCATCACGGCCGCGCGCGTCGCCCATTGCTGGCCCATGGCGCAAAGGTCCTGGCCGAAATTCACCGTATTCTCGTCGTTGCCTTGCGCGGTGAAGCCCGACACGGCGTACTGTGACAGGCGCTTGTACAGCTCGATCGCCGCGACGCCCCGATCGCTGTTGAAGGTGGGACGCCAGTCCTGATCAAACCACCCGCTGCCAACCGTGTTCAGCACGCTTTGCAGCTCATAAGGCGGATTGTCCCATTTCAGGCTTATGGAAACCGCGTTTCGCCGGGGCGAGTTCAGCGTCTTGGCCAGTTCGACATACTCCGGCCAGGTTGTGGCCGGCTGTAGCTTACGTTCCTGGAATATGTCGCCGCGATAGGCGTAAAGCAGCGTGTTGGTTGTCAGCGGCAGGGCGTAAATGCGGCCCTTGTAGGTGACGCCTCGCAGCGACGCTGGCGCGATGTCGTCCAGGTGGAACTCCGCGCGGTATTTCTCGAACAGGTCATCCAGCGGCTGAATCCAGCCGTTCTTGGCGTAGTTCGTCGTCAGGACGCCGTTTGCCCAAAGCAGGTCCATGCTGTCCGCGCGCGAGGAGAACGCCAGCCGCTGGAGCTGCATGGCATCACCCGACGGCATCAGGCGGGCATCGACCTGCACGCCCGGCACTGCCCCTTTCATCTTGTTCGTGTAATACTCCAAGGCTGGGTATCGGTGGCTGACAAGCGTAACCGTCTGGTCCGCGCGCGCGGACCGTGCCAGTGCCGGGACGAGAAGCGCGCCACCCAGTACGGCACGCCGAGTGACAGCGGGCACGTCATCTTTCATTGGTTCCTCCCGTCATTCTTTGTTGGATCATCCGAGTTCCCGCCATGTGGCCGCGGTTCAGTCAGGTCATGGGGTTCAGCAGTCGGTCATAGGTCGCAAGCGGGTTATCAAACCGAAGTTTCTTGATCAGGCTGGCGTCAAGGCCGTCCGGCAGGGCCGCATCGCCATTGAAGTTCCAATGCGGGTAATCGGTCGCAAACAACAACAGCTCGTCTGACTTGAAATGATCGAGGATGCGGAGCAGTCCTGGGGAGTCCGGCGGACCATCAATTGGCTGCGCCGAGAGGCGGACATTGCCGCGGACGATCTCGGCGGGGGAACGGTCGACCCAGGGTATCTCCATCCGCAGGGCGCGCCAGTATTTGGTCAGCCGCCACAAATGGGCGGGCAGCCAGGTTATGCCTGACTCAAGCAGCACAACCTTTAAGTCAGGAAACCGGTTGAATACGCCCTCGCAGATCAAGCTGCTCAGCTGCGTCTGGAACGCCTGCGCCTGGTTAACGTAGTCCTCGGTGTAGAAAGCCGGCCAACCCGTTGGCGCGGGGGCGTGATGATAGGCGGAGCCGGCGTGGATCCCGACCGGCAGGCGATGTCGCATCGCGGCGGCGTAGATCGGCCAGAGATGACGCTTGCCGAGCGGATGGTCGCCCCCAGCCAACAGCAACACCTGGACGAACCGGGGATCCGTGGCACATCGCTCGATCTCATCCACCGCACGCTCAACGCTTTGCGGCGCGATGATGATCGAGGCACGCAGGCGCGGTTCGCGGTCCAGCCATTCCCCGGCAATCCAATCGTTCGCCGCTCGTGCGAGAGCCGCGGCCAGGTCTTCGCTGAAAAGCGTCTGGATGCCGTAAAGGCAGTTCGCGATCGCGATGCCCGTCCCGAAATGGTCGAGCGCATCAGTTGCCAAGCGGCCAAGGTCGGCGCCAGGCTTGCCAGCAGGGGGCCGCCAGTCGGGACGGCATGACAAGGGCGCGTTCGGCGGGTAGCTGATCGTATCGAGGTCGTCCAGCCCGCGCGTTGCCGCCATCTCGCGCCAGTGGTCTTCAAGATAGGGAAACAGAGCCGCAAGGCTGGGCACAGCGGGATGAATGTCACAATCGATGCCTGAACCAAGCTGCGCAGTCACAGCCAGCAGCCCGACTTGTCCTGCGCCACAGTTTGCTCCCGTCCGTCACCTTGTTTGAGTATTCTGATTTGCGCGCGGTCGCGCAAGCGTGGGACCGATCCCGCCATACGGCGGCCGGAGGGCGGGAGAGGGTCGCAGTCACTCGGGGCTCGCCGAACTTTGGATGGGGCAGGAGCGCCCATGCGAGGCGCGAGGCCGCGCTCCCGACGAACTGCCGGAACCATTTCAACGCCTCCTCTGCCAGCGCAAGGGTCAGCGCCTCTCCCGGCATCTCTCGCCCTGGCGAAGCGGCCTGACCTGTCCAAAGAGACGTGAAGTCGCGGCTGCCCCGTTGCTCCGCTTCAGCCCGCAGGGGCGCCAGAGCCGTCATCAGCCTTGGGAAATCCAGCGCCCAGTTTAAGATCGAGCCGATTTCACGGGTCAGCCGAGCAGCCAGGGCGCGCGGTAAAGACTATCATAAAGCCATTCGGCGCTGCCAGCCGCGACGTTGATGACGACTTAACGAATGTCCAATCCTTGCGTGGTTGCATTGACACGGGCAGCAACCCGTCGCTCGCAGCGCCAGGACCTGGCGCCGTAGCGGATCTCGCAGTAACGGCGAACAACCGAGGCCTGTGTCTGGGCGCGACGTGCCCGCGCCTCGTCAGCAACCGGCTCCACCAGGCGGCCCACAGCCGCGTTGCCCGCCAGGACGAAGATGATAAGCGATGCCATTGGCCTCGCACCACGCCATCACCTCGGGGCGCCCGTAATGACCGTCGCCACGAATGGTCAGCCTTGTGTTGGGCCAATGGCTGCGCAGACGGCGCACCATCCGTCGCAGATGGCCGCGGATTTCCACACCTGACGGCGTCGTGAACGGGTCGGCAGGAAGCAACGTTCATCGCAATGCCCGTTGAACAGCGAGAGTTGCTGATGACCTCGTCTGGCTATTCCATCGGCTTCGCCGCTGGAACCTTGGCCAGCCTCGCCATGCACCACATCGAGTGTGTATCGATATTCAGTGTGACCGCGCGC
>CAXTXZ010000030.1:0-9283 GCA_964248015.1 uncultured Rhodopila sp.
CTTCGTCGGCGTGATGGCGCACCGACTGGATCAAGGCGGAACGCTACGCCAAGCGGTGCAGGCGGCAGGCGCGGCCGCGGCTGTATGCTGCACCCGCGCCGGAAGCCAGGGCAGCCTTCCGTTCAGGGCCGAAACAGAGGCATCCTTGGGGCGTTCCGCGCAGCCCTGACACAAGATTGCCAGGGGCTGGCGGGGCGGCTCCTCGCTGCCCCGCCCCTGGCGTGTTTTAGACCTCCACCTCTTCCTCACGGCCCGCGCCACCCTCGTCGTCGCCTTCCGGCTTCGGCAGCGATGGGATCGAGGCTTCCGTGATTTCAAAGTCGAGCTTGTTGTCCTTCAGCGTCACCTTGACGGCGCCGCCCTTGACCAGCTTGCCGAACAGCAGTTCCTCGGCCAGCGCCTTCTTGATGTGCTCCTGGATCACCCGCGCCAACGGGCGAGCGCCATAGAGTCGGTCGTAGCCGCGTTCAGCAAGCCATTCCTTGGCCGCCGAGGAAAGTTCGATCGTGACATTGCGGTCAGCAAGCTGGGCTTCCAGTTGCATGACGAACTTCTCCACAACACGCCCGACGATCTCCGGCGTCAGGCCGGCAAAGGTGATCGTGGCATCCAGGCGGTTGCGGAACTCCGGCGTGAACAGGCGCTTGATGGCGTCGTCATCCTCGCCGGTGCGGACCTCGCGGCCAAAGCCGATGGCTTCCTTGGCCATGTCCGACGCGCCGGCATTGGTTGTCATGATCAGGATCACGTTGCGGAAATCAACCGTCTTGCCATTATGGTCGGTCAGCTTCCCGTGGTCCATCACCTGCAACAGGATGTTGAACAGGTCAGGATGCGCCTTCTCGATCTCATCCAGCAGCAGCACGCAATGCGGATGCTGGTCGATGGCGTCGGTCAGCATGCCGCCCTGGTCAAAGCCGACATAGCCCGGCGGCGCGCCGATCAGGCGGGACACCGAATGGCGCTCCATGTATTCCGACATGTCGAAGCGGATCAGCTCGATGCCCATGGTTGAGGCCAACTGCCGAGCGACCTCGGTCTTGCCGACGCCGGTGGGGCCGGAGAACAGGTAGTTGCCGATCGGCTTCTCCGGCTCCCGCAGGCCAGCCCGCGCCAGTTTGATGGCGGCCGAAAGGGCCTCGATCGCCTTGTCCTGGCCGAACACCATGGATTTCAAGTCGCGCTCCAGGTTGCGCAGCGTTTCCTTGTCGTCGGCGGAGACGGACTTGGGAGGAATGCGGGCGATCTTCGCCACGATCTCTTCCACGTCCTTCAGGGTGACGGTCTTGCGGCGCTTGTGCTCCGGCAGCAGCATGCGGGACGCGCCGACCTCGTCGATCACGTCGATCGCCTTGTCCGGCAGCTTGCGGTCATGGATGTATTTCGCCGAAAGCTCGACAGCGGCCCGGATGGCTTCCTCCGTGTAGCGGACCTTGTGGTGTTTCTCGTAGTTCAGCTTCAGGCCGCGCAGGATCTTCACGCTGTCCTCAAGCGACGGCTCGTTGACGTCGATCTTCTGGAACCGGCGCACCAGCGCGCGGTCCTTCTCGAAGTAGTTGCGGAACTCCTTGTAGGTCGTGCTGCCGACGCAGCGCAGGTTGCCGGAGGCCAGCGCCGGCTTCAGCAGGTTGGAGGCGTCCATCGCGCCGCCGCTGGTCGCGCCCGCGCCGATCACGGTGTGGATTTCGTCAATGAACAGGATGGCGCCCGGCTGGCTCTCCAGCTCGTTGACGACGGCCTTCAGCCGCTCCTCGAAATCGCCGCGATAACGCGTGCCAGCGAGCAGCGCGCCCATGTCGAGCGCGAAGATCGTTGATTTCGCCAGCACTTCGGGCACGTCGCCTTCAACGATGCGCTTAGCCAGGCCTTCGGCGATGGCGGTCTTGCCGACGCCGGGATCGCCGACATACAGCGGGTTGTTCTTGGTGCGGCGGCACAGGATCTGGATCGTGCGCTCGATCTCGACATCACGGCCGATCAGCGGGTCGATCTTCCCGGCCATCGCCTTCTTGTTCAGGTTCACGCAGTAGTTCGACAGCGCGTCCTGGCTGCGGCGGCTCGGCTTTTCCTCGCGTTCCTGCTCCGGCTCCTTGCCGTCCGGCTGCTGCGCGTTGGTGCCGGTGACCGGACGCGAGGCCGACCGGCCTGGCGCCTTGGCGATGCCGTGGCTGATGAAGTTGACCGCGTCCAGCCGGGTCATGTCCTGCAGTTGCAGGAAGTAGACCGCGTGGCTTTCCCGCTCGCTGAACAGGGCCACCAGGACGTTGGCCCCGGTGACCTCGTCACGGCCGGAGGACTGCACATGGATCGCGGCCCGCTGCACCACCCGCTGGAAGCCGGCGGTGGGCTTCGGATCACCCGGCCTGTCGGTGGCAAGGCCGGCAAGGTCCTTGTCAAGGAATTCAGTCAGGTCGCTGCGCAGCTTGTCGAGATCGACGCCGCACGCCTTCAGCACGGTGGCGGCATCGGTGTCCTCCGCCAGGCCCAACAAAAGGTGCTCGAGGGTGGCGTACTCATGCCGCCGTTCGCTGGCGAGGGACAAGGCGCGATGAAGCGTCTGTTCGAGGTTCCGAGATAGCATATCCGCCGCTCCTACACGCTTACGGTCCAACCAGGACCTTGCTGTTATCCGAGGCCATCCACGGGTCGCGCAGGCGCTTGTCCCGTCCGCTCATGATTATGCCGACACCGCGGGCGCGGCGCGCATCATTCTTTCTCGATCGTACACTGCAGAGGGTGCTGATTCTGGCGCGCCAGGTCCATGACCTGGGTTACCTTGGTCTCCGCCACCTCATAGGTGTAGACGCCGCATACTCCGACACCTCTGCGATGCACATGCAACATGATCCGCGTCGCTTCTTCGCGATTTTTCTGGAAAAACCGCTCTAAAACGTGAACAACGAACTCCATCGGAGTGTAGTCGTCGTTCAGCATCAAGACCTTGTACATCGCAGGCTTTCGAGTCTTCGGGCGCGCCTTGACCACGACCCCGGTGTTGGGTCCCTCGGTCGTGCCGCCACCCCGCTTGTCATTGTCACTCATGTCCTGTCCGCATCCATTCGCCGTCCCGCACCGATCGCCGCCCGGTCTGCCGCCTGTCGCTGCCGAGGCATTCCGTTGGCAGTCTCTAGCCGATCCTCGTCACTGTCCGTTCAAGATGCCAGCATATCGGAACGCTAGGTCCAGAGGAAAGAGCCTTGCAGACCATCGCAGCAAGACGATTGCGCCGACTGGCCGTTCCTGCAAGTGGGTTCGCCGCGGGTAATTGTGGAACATGAGGGGTATCAAGGAAAATGCCGGCATCGGCAGGGGTTGCCGCTCACCAGCCGAACTGAAATAGGCTGCGCCCCATGAATGCAAAGGCCCGGACAAATGTCCGGGCCTTGCGCAGCGACAGCGGCGTGCGGCCTGCCAGTGAACGGCGGGCCTGAACCTGCTGGGCAGTCGTCAGGCGGCCTTGGAAATTTCCTCGACGGCGACGCTGACACGCGCCGTGATCGGGGCCATCGCCTGCTCGGTCAGACGCAGCGACGCATCGGTCAGCATGCCTGACTGCGCAACCGTCTTTTCCAGGGCGGAACGGGCAAAAGCCGTCTGCAGCTCGAACGCGTCCTTCAAGGACTTCACGCCCGTCAGGGCCTTGAACGTTGACATGCTGTCTTCCATCGAGGCCTGCGCCGCGGCGGCCATGTGCTTGGACAAATCCTGCACGCCCGTGCTCCAGATCTGGCTGGACTTCACGAAAGCTTCAATGTTACCTTGGCTAAACGCAACGAATTGCTCAGCGGTCTTCATGGCTTTTTCCATTCCTTCCTTCATCTTGGCTTGCGATGCCTGAAAGCCGGTGCTGGCCTTCTCCATGCCTTCCTTCATGCCCACAACTGTCGCGTTGATGCTTTTGTTGGTGATCTGTTCCACCGGTGCAGTGATTTCCATCATCTTGGCTTTCATGGCTTGGTCCTCGGGTTGGTGCGTGGCGGGACGCTGGCCTGCACCAGAGCCAAGCCAGGGTCACCGTGTTTACGGCATCAAATGTTATGCTGCACCGCAACACAATCGCGATATAGAAACTCGGCGGACCGTGATCAAGGATTTTTTGTGCACTGCACCATTTTTTCCTGGAGCCTTCAGGCCGTGCGTCCGCCAGGGGTTTTGCTCCGGCTTCAGGAGGGGCCTGTAAAGCCTTCGGTTACTATGATTTACAGGTTGTTTTCGCTGGACATCAGCCGGCGGGGGAACCTAACTTCCCCCGTTGCTCAGAAGGGGACACAGATGGCTGGCCTTGTGTGCAGCCTGCGCAATCACCTGCCGCGTTGCCTGCTTTACGGCGCGGCTTTGCTGTTCCTGGCCATGTCCGCGCCCGCCCAGGCGCAGATCGGGTCGGCGCGTTACAGCTCCATCGTGGTCGATGCCAACAGCGGCGACGTGCTGGAGCAAGCGAACGCCGACGAACCGCGCCGCCCCGCCAGCCTGACCAAGCTCATGACGCTTTATCTCGCTTTCGAAGCGTTGCGCGACCGTCGCGTCAGCCTTGGCCAGGCGGTCCCGGTTTCGCCGCACGCGGCGGCGATGCAACCTTCCAAGCTGGGGCTCCTGCCCGGCTCGCAACTGACGGTCGAGCAGGCCATCCTTGGGCTTGTCACCAAATCGGCCAACGATGCCGCCTCCGCCCTCGGCGAGCTTCTCGGCGGCACCGAGGACCGGTTCGCGCAGATGATGACCTTGCGCGCCCGTTCGCTTGGCATGAGCCACAGCACCTTCCAGAACGCCTCCGGCCTGCCGGACCCCGAGCAATGGAGCACCGCCCGCGACCTCTCCCTGCTCGGCCGCCGGCTGATCAACGATTTCCCCGCCTATTACGGGTACTTCGCCACCCCAAGCTTCGTGTGGCATCGACAGGTCATTTTCAACCATGACACCATGCTTCGGTCCTATCCGGGGGCGGACGGCCTGAAGACCGGCTACATCGAGGCGTCAGGGCACAACCTTGTCACCAGCGCCCTGCGCGGCGGCGTGCGGCTTCTCGGCGTGGTCCTTGGCGCCGCCTCGAACGGGGAGCGTGACGTTCACATGGCGTCGCTGCTCGATCAGGGGTTCGAGCAGAGGGACGTGCCGATCGCCCCCAAGCCCGTGCAGGGGGCGCCACGGATCACGTTGGTCGCAATGCCGCGCATGGAGCCGGTTCGGCCGCGCGGGCGCGCCGCGGCGCTGTGGTCGGTCCAGGTCGGCAGCTTCAGCAGCGAAGCCGCCGCCCATGCCGCCGCGCTTGCCGCCAGGCGGGAAGCCGAGGCCGGCGAAGCGCGCGTCGAGCCGGTCAGGGTGCGGAGCAAGACCCTTTGGCGCGCGCAGGTCGTCGGCCTTACCGCGCGGGATGCGGAAGACACGTGCTCCGGCCACCGCAAGAAGGCTTGCGCCGTGCTCCGTCCCGACTCCCGGCAGGTCGCGAGCCAGTAGGCATCGGGACAGGGCCGATCAGGCGCGCACCGCCCGCAGCACGCGCAACCAGTTGCCGCCGCAGACCTTGTTGACCTCATCCTGGTCAAGCCCACGCTCACGCAGGGCCGCGGCGAGTTCCGGATGGCGGGAAAAATCCGGCATCTCCGTCGCCGCGACACCAGCGGGCAGGTCGGAGCCGATGCCGACATGGTCGATGCCGAGCGCGTCGATCAGGCGGAACATGTGGCGGATCATGCCCGCCAGTTTTTCCTCGGCCAGCACCGAGATCCAGGCGCCGACAACGCCGCCCGACCGAGCCACCATGCGGGCGTAATCAAGGCTGATGAAGCGCGGATGGTCGCCGTTCGGGTGGCCAGGCTCCTTCAGGTTCGCGTGCGTGCAGAGGAACGGCCTGGTGGCCACGTCGGCGACACCCCTGACCGTGTCCTCCGAGCAATGCGCGACATCAAGGACAAGGCCGAGCCGGTTCATGCGCCGGACGACGTCGGCGCCGAAGGGCGTCAGGCCGCCATGCACCGGCGGCGCGGTCTGGATGTCGCCGGTTTCGTTAACAAGGTAATGGGTTAGCTGGATGCTGCGCACGCCGCGCGCCTCCATGGCGTCAAGCCGGTCGAGGTCGCCTTCCAGGAAATCGCAACCCTCGATCGCCAGCACCAGGGCGGGGTCATCGGCGCGGACTTCATCGGCTTCCCGCGCGATGCGGGCGCCGGACGCCTCGAAGCTGGCCAGGTAGCCCTCGACGGCCGCGAGGCATTCGCCGGGATCGGGGTCACGGAATTTCTCCAGCCGGCCGGTGTCGCGGTTGCGGCGGATCATCGGGATGTCGCCGATCGCCGACACCACGGCGGCGGCGACCCCGGCGGGACGCATGCTGGCCAGCACGGCGCGGTCCACGTCGCCGGTGCGCCGCGGCCGGCCCGCGTGAGTGTGCATGTCGATTATCATCAGGCCAACGAGACCTCTTGTGGCGTCCTCGTCACCATAAGCCATCGGTTGGCCTTGCGCCAAACCTGCCGGTTAGGCATGTTGCGAGGGAATCGGATAAAGATGGCCTTGGCGGAGCTATTGATGGACGGCGTGGCAGACACAAGGCGCATCACAATTCACGCGCCAGAGGATTTCGCCGGCATGCGGATCGCCGGCCGCTTGGCCGCGAACACCCTGGACATGATCGCGGCGCATGTGAAGCCTGGCGTCTCGACCGGCACGCTCGACAAGCTGTGCCACGACTTCATCCTGGACCATGGCGCGACGCCGGCGCCGCTGAACTATCGCGGCTTTCCGAAATCGATCTGCACGTCCATCAACCATGTCGTCTGCCATGGCATTCCCGGCGACCGGAAGCTGGAGAACGGCGACATCCTCAACATCGACGTCACGGTGATACTGAACGGCTGGCATGGCGACTCCTCGCGCATGTACGCGGCGGGCGTGCCGAACACGCGGGCGCGAAACCTGATCGACGTCACCTACGAGTCGCTGATGCGGGGGCTGAAAGCGGTCAAGCCAGGCGTCACGCTGGGCGATGTCGGGCACGCGATCCAGACCTTTGTCGAGGGCCACCGTTTCAGCGTCGTGCGTGATTTCTGCGGCCACGGCATTGGCCGGCGCTTCCATGAGCCGCCGAACGTGCTGCATTTCGGCCGGCCAGGCGAAGGCCCGATCCTGCGCAAGGGCATGTTCTTCACGGTGGAACCCATGGTGAATGCTGGCCGGCCCGAGGTGAAGGTGCTGGATGACGGCTGGACCGCCGTCACCCGCGACCGCAGCCTGTCGGCGCAGTTCGAGCACATGATCGGCGTGACGGACACCGGCTGCGAAATTTTCACCCTGTCGCCGGCCGGGCTGGACAAGCCTCCCATCGGGATCAACTGACCGGCCGTTAGCGGATTGGCAAGGTTTCGGCTGTAGCGTCCGCGCGGTGCGTTGCCGCGAAAGTCCCAAGCCGTGCCCAAAGCGTCCAAACCTGCCGGCTTGGCCGAAGCGCCCCTGTTCCCCGGCCTTGCGCCGCCGACCGTGGCCTCCGCCGGGGCGGAGGGCCATCGCGCGCGCATGCGGCAGCGGTTGCTGAAGGCAGGGCCGGACGCCCTGGCGGACCACGAGATGCTGGAGATGGTTCTGTTCATGGCGCTGCCGCGCCGCGACACGAAACCCATTGCCCGCGACCTGCTGGCGCGGTTCCGCGGCTTCGGCGGCGTGGTCGGCGCGCCCGCGACGGAACTCATGGCGGTCGAGGGCCTTGGCGAGGCAGGGGTCGCCGCGATCAAGCTGATTGGGGCCGCCGCGCTGCGCATGATGCGGCATGAACTCGCCGACAAGCCGGTGCTGGCGACGTGGGACCGGCTGATCGACTACGTGGTGGCGGCGATGAGCCATGAGCGCGTCGAGCAGTTCCGCGTCCTGTTCCTGGATGGCCGCGGCCGGCTGATCGCCGACGAGGTGCAAAGCCAGGGCACGATCAACCACACGCAGGCCTACCCTCGGGAGGTGGTCAGGCGCTGCCTGGCGTTGCACGCCACCGCGGTTGTCCTGGTGCACAACCATCCCAGCGGCGATCCAACCCCATCGCGTGAGGACGTGGCGTTGACGGCCGAGATCGCCAGGGCGATGGCGATCATGGGGATGACCGTGCACGACCATATCATCGTCGGCATGGGCAAGTGGATCAGCTTCAGAAGGGAGCAACTGCTTTAGCCCGAGGGGCATGCCGCCTTCCAGTCCCGCCCGATCCGCTTTAACCTGCCGGCTTCAGTCATGGAGGCCGATGATGAACGACCGGTTCGGCAATATGGGCGAACTTGAAAGGCTGCGGATACGGACCGGCGCATTCACCGGCCCGACCTCGGGCCTGGCGCCCGGCAACGTGCAGGCCAACCTGGTGATCCTGCCGAAGGCTCTGGCGCATGACTTCCTGCGGTTCGCGCAGGCCAACCCAAAGCCATGCCCCATCCTGGCCGTTTCCGAGGAAGGCTCCCCGGCGTTTCCCACGCTTGGCGCCGACCTCGACATCCGCACCGACCTGCCGCGCTACCGGGTGTGGCGAAACGGCGTCCTGGCGGATGAGCCGACGGATGTCGTTGGCTTTTGGCGGGACGACCTTGTCAGCTTCGCCGTCGGCTGCTCCTTTTCGTTCGAGGAAGCGCTGATCGAGGACGGGATCGAGGTGCGCCACATCGCCTGTGGCTCGAACGTGCCGATGTACCGGACAAGCATCCCCTGCGTCCCGGCGGGGGTGTTCAGCGGGCCGCTGGTGGTGTCGATGCGGCCGCTGAAGCCGCGCGACGCGATCCGGGCGGTGCAGATCACCTCCCGGTTCCCCTCGGTGCACGGAGCGCCGGTGCATCTTGGGCTGCCGGCGTCGATCGGCATCGCCGACATCGGCAAGCCCGACTACGGCGACGCGGTGCCGGTCGGCGCCGATGAGCTGCCGGTGTTCTGGGCCTGCGGCGTGACGCCGCAGGCGGTGATCGCCCAGGTGAAGCCGGAGTTCTGCATCACCCACGCGCCGGGAAGCATGCTGATCACCGACCTGCGCAACACCTCCCTGGCGCTTTAGCGCCGGGCGGGTCCGGTCCTGGACGGCATGCAGGCGCTGATCGACAGGATCGAGGCTGAAATCCAGCGCGACGTCGGCCGGGGCATGGATGCTGTGTTCGACGCGGCCAGGGGCGGGCTGTTCAAGGCCGCCTCGGCGCTTGCCGCGACGGACGCGCCGCGCATTGGGCTGATCACGGGCTTCTTCGTGCCGGGGGGCGATCCGCCCGCGGCGGAAACCGATGGCCCCGCCGGCGCCGCGTTGCTCGCGCTGGGGTTCCTCGGGGCGGGC